>NZ_JBHIQK010000011.1:0-41666 GCF_042196545.1 Bartonella sp. AC70YNML | reverse complement strand
AGCCAAGTTGAAAGAGCGGCGCATAGTCGCTTTCCTGTAATTCATACTGACAACGCTTTTCTACAAAATCACCATTTAAATCAAACGGCATGGTTGTTGTTAGACAAACCTTATGCGTGTCATCTTCAATCCCCTCTTCTCCCTCTCCAAGCTCTTTAACAAAGACCCAATAAAAACGTGTTGCTAAAAGACCCTCTAGCCTTGTATTTAAATGCTCTGGATAATCTATCATCTACCCCTCCTAAACAAAATGCCGTGGATAACTACAGCCACGGGCGCCAGCCGATTCATAAATGGCATTCCGTATAATGACTGCACGCAGATGTGAATTGATATTCGTACTATCAGTCCAGTCTCCACCAGCTAACAATGCATACATATCTTTTTTAAACTGTACATTTGGTGATGTTCCAGTTACCGTTTGCATGAAACAAACATCTCTCACAAATTGCCAAACATAACCGCAACCATCTTCACAACCGATATGCGAAATCATCCGTATATTTGCCGTATTCTTATGACCTCCAGAATGTTTTGGTGAAGGTGCTTTTTTGCCTTGAATCACACCACCTTCATTACTTCCATACATCGCAGAGGTAAATTCTGTATTATTGAGCAAAGCCTTCTTAACACGCAGCATATCCGATATGTGATCTGTTTGTAGGCGGTTCGTCGTAATAGGAACATTATACGCAGAGCGGGTATTGTGACCCGTCCCTGACTGAAGATAAATATCAACCCAAAGATCTGTAGAGGGGTCATAAACCATACCTTCTGGTGAACTATGCGGACGGTGATTGAGACACCAAACTGAATTGGGTAAAATATCCCCTGCTCTATAACCAGACAATGAATGACCGGAAATCGTACCAACATCCGCACAGAGCGTATGGAACCCTCCTATCTTTCGCGAATTACTCACTGTGTAATTCCTTGGATACGTAGAGTTTTCTGATAAAACAAATTTATGAGACTGTCCTCCATCAGAAACCAAATAAACATAATAATCCTTCCCCGCCGAAATAGAAGAAACGTTTATTATTGTATCTGCCGTATAACTTGCAACCAAAGTATCATTGCCTAATGCCAAGGTTATACGCGTTCCTTTCTAGCTTATTATAAGCGTTTTTTTAATAGAAAACAGTGAAATATTTGAAGACAGTTATTTAACATTGGATATTTTTTACAAAAAATTCTTTTTATAAAGAATAAAACTGTAAAAAAGAGAATAACCAAAAACAAAATGATATTGTAAAATAATGAGAAGCTAATTTTAGAAAATACAGCATTACTATCTTTTGTTATTTCTCACAAATTTAATGCTTAAAATCTCAAAATAAAACTTTTGAACATAAAATGATAAGTAAAAATAATGCAACAATATCAAACAAAGGGATGTATGTTATAAGTCACTCGTATATTTCAAAATGCGAGTTCTAATAGGATTTAAAATATTATAGCTCAAACACTGCCCAGCAAATTCATACTGAAAAAATCCTATTATCCCCTTCCCTCTTAATAATGCCGCCAAACATCTCTAAAAACTTTAAAACAAATAAAATTGCACTTTCTCTTCTGTAAAATTGATCATGCTCTTTGCTCTCTATGAACAATAGGCTCTATACTTGCTTCAAAAAACTCCTTTGTATAATCGTGTTGCGCATGTAGATTACGCAATTCATCATTGCTAAGCTCTTCAAGAATAATCCCTTTATGCATAATTCCAACACGTTCACAAATATGTGCAACAACAGCAAGATCATGGGATACCATTAAGTAAGTAAGCTTTTTTCTCACGCGCAGTGATTTCAACAAATTTAAAATTTCAGCCTGTACCGACACATCCAATGCAGATGTTGGCTCATCAAGCAATAACACCTCTGGCTCAATAATTAAAGCACGTGCAAGAGCAATACGCTGACGCTGCCCTCCAGACAACTCATGAGGATAACGATAAAGAAATGAAGAATCTAAACCAACGGAATCTAAAGCATCCTCCACACGCTCTCTTTGATTATCCATCCCATGGATTTTGAGCGATTCAGAAAGAACCGTATGGACCATTTTTCTTGGATGCAGCGAAGCATAAGGATCTTGAAAAACCATTTGAATACAGCGTAAAAAATCCTTACTTCTTTTCTTTTCAACTTCTTGTCCAGCAAAAAGGAACTTTCCACTATAATCTGGAATGAGCCCCACCAATGTATTCAAAATAGTTGACTTTCCACATCCAGATTCACCAATCAAACCATAAGCTTCACCACGCTTAATATGAAAATTAACATTTTTAACAACTGTTACTGCCTTATGCCTGTGCCCAAAAGTTACAGATAAATTAGAAACATCAATAATATTCTCACAATTTGTCATGAGGAACCTCCTCAACACCATTAACAATCGTAGGATTATACAACCAATCAGGATCACGCTCAGGAACAGCCAAAATATCAACTGGATTATCAAGCCGTGGCAAACTCGCGAGCAACGCCTTTGTATAAGGATGACAAGCGTGAGACAAATCAGAAGCAGGCAACTCTTCTAACACACGGCCCGCATACATCACCAAAATACGATCACAAAAATCAGCAATCATATTTAAATCATGACTAATGAAAATAAGTCCCGTTCCAGATTTTGTCACAAGTTCATCTAATACAGATAAAACTTGTCGTCTGACCGTAATATCAAGTGCAGATGTTGGCTCATCGGCAATAATTAAATCAGGTTTTGGAATGAGCATCATTGCAATCATCACGCGCTGCCCCATCCCCCCAGATATTTCATGAGGAAAGAGACGCATCACATGTTCAGGATCACGAATATGAACAGATTCTAACATAGATATGGTGCGCTCCCTCGCTTCAGCTTTTGAAACACGGTAATGAATACGGTAAGCCTCCATAATCTGTTCCCCGATCCGTATTAATGGATTAAGTGAATATTTTGGATCCTGTAAAATCATTGAAATACGTTTCCCACGGATTTTTCGCATCTGAGGTTCACTTGCAGCCAATAAATCAACATCCTCAAAGCGCATTTTTTTAGCTTTAACAATGGCTGCTTTTGGACTCAACCTTAGTATTGCGCGCCCAGTCATCGATTTTCCAGATCCAGATTCACCAACAATTCCAATTTTTTCTTTTCCAACAGAAAAACTAACGCCACGCACAACTTCTGAAATGCCGCGCGTTGTAGGAAAAGAAATACGTAAATCTTCTACTTCTAATAATTTATTACCCATTGCGTGGATCCAATACATCACGAAGACCATCACCTAAAAGGTTGAAAGCAAGACTTGCAAATAATATTGCACAGCCTGGTATTGCCGCCAACCACCAATTTGTCATCATAAATTCCCGCCCTGAAGAAAGCATCGCACCCCATTCAGGACTTGGAAGTTGAGCTCCCAACCCTAAAAAACCAAGACCAGCAGCCGTTAAAATAATTCCAGACATATCCAAAGTTAATCGTACAATCACTGAAGGAATACACATGGGTGCAACATGAAACAAAATAATTCGCCAAGCAGAGGCCCCTTGCAGGCGAACTACAGAAACATAATCAGAAGAACGTATTGTCAAAGTCTCAGCACGTGCTAAACGTGCAATTGGTGGCCATGCTGCAATTGAAATTGCAATAGAAGCATTTTCGATCCCTGGTCCCAATGCGGCTGAAAATGCAAGAGCTAAAATCAAACCTGGAAAAGCAAGAAAAATATCGACAATGCGCATGAGCACAGTATCAACCCATCCGCCCATATAACCAGATACAGTTCCAACAATAAGCCCTATTGGACCTACAATAACTGTTGTAAGAAAAACAACATAAAGAGTAATACGGGAACCAAAAACAAGGCGACTAAAAATGTCACGTCCCAATTCATCTGTTCCAAAATAATGCGCCATAGAGGGTGGCTGCAACCGATGCCCTAGATCATTGCTAAGAAAATCATGCGTAGCAATCCAAGGAGCAAAAAATGCACATATGATAATAATACAAATAATAAGCAGACCGAATACAGCCGAAAAGTTATGAAAAAACTTAGCCAGTGCGTGATAAATTCTTTGTATGTTCGCTTGAATTATGGAGTTTGGAACAGGATCGTTTAACCAACTACCCAAAGAAGATGATGATTGCGATTTATGATGATTACTTACTGTCATATTCAACGTGTCCTTGGATCAAAAATGCGATAAAGCAAATCAGAAAATAAATTAATGGCGACAAAGATAAATCCTACAAGCAAAGTACATCCTACAACTGCATTCATATCTCCGGCTAAAAGAGCATTTGTCAAGTAATGTCCAAAACCAGGCCAAGCAAAAACTGTCTCAGTTAAAACAGCCCCTTCTAATAAAAAAGCATAAGAAAGTGCAACAACGGTAATAATTTGAACAGCAGCATTTCGAAAGGCATGCCCCCAAACGGTTCGCGCCCACGATAATCCCTTTACACGTGCAGTAATGATATATTCCTGATTAAGCTGCTCAATCATAAACCCACGAGTCATACGGCTAATATAAGCCATAGCACCGAAAGCCAAGATCAAAGCAGGCATAATAACGTGACTAAAAACATTACCAAAAGCCTCCCATTGTCCTTGGCTTGCAGTATCCCAAAGGAAAAATCCTGTTTTTGGTTCAAAAGAATATTCATAAAGAAAATCAAGTCGTCCTGGGCCACCAATCCAGCCAAGCTTGGCGTAAAATATTAACAACGCCATTAATCCGAGCCAAAATGTTGGAGTAGAATAACTTACAAGTGTAAAAACACGGACAACATAATCAATAAATGAATCGCGATACATTGCTGCAAAAACACCAAATGGAATCCCAAGACTTGTGCCAATAACAATAGCAACGGTTGCAAGCTCTAATGTTGCAGGAAATACACGCATAATATCGGCTAGAACAGGTCGCCCAGAAGTTAAAGCATCTCCAAAGTCAAACAAAAATACATTATGAAGATACTTCCAATATTGGACAATCAACGGCTTATCAAGACCCAGCTTATAATACATTGCATCATAAGCTTCCTGACTGATATTATCACCAAGAATAGACAGAACTGGATCTAGAGGAAGAAGATGACCAAGAAAAAAAGTGATCGTCACCAACCCAAGCAATGTGATAAAAACTGAAATAAGAAGTTTCAATCCTTTGCATAAAAAATCCCATAAAAATAATTTTTTCTGCTTTTCTGATACAGCTCTTTCAGTCTCTGAAAGTGGCAAAACCATTATAAAAATCCCCTCTGTAGCGACAAAACATAAAGCAAATACCTTTTTATATAACAAAACAATCTCTTATTAAGCATGTTCTACAATCCTTTTCTATAACATGCTTCTTTTTATTTTTCTGCTTCATTGTAATAAAGTCTATAACTGTTCCAAATCCATTTTTTGACATCAGGCCCCATACCAACGGTATAATATGTCTGAAATAAATAAACCATAGGACCATGCTCTAGCACATAATGCTGTAAAGTACGATATTGCATGATACGCTTATTGGGGTCTTTCTCAAACAAAGCATCCATCACCATGTTATTAACATTTTCATCATAATACCCAGCGCGCCAAGCTAAATACATATTGTGCTTTTTTGTAAATGTTGGATCAGGGTTAAACACGTGATTTAATGAAGCAGGATGTCCATCAGGATCGGCACTCCCCCACCCCATAAGTGCAGTATCATAATTTCCACCACGTACACGGCTCAACAATTGATTTTGTGCCATTTTTTCAATTGTAAGCTCAACACCAATTTTGCGTGCATTGGCTTGAATAGACTGTGCAACAGACGACATATAACTAAGGCTTCCAACTAAAAGATTAGCTTTAAACCCATTAGGATAACCAGCTTCAGTAATCAGTTGTTTTGCTTTTTTCAAATCCAACTGAAAAGGCAACCCTTCTTTTTCATCCAACGCACCTGGAACACCCAAGGACATATAAGTTGCCCGAGGAATAGCAATCCCTTTCAAAACAGTTTTCCCAAGACCTTCATAATCAACTAAATAACGGAGTGCCAATCTGACCTTTTCATTCGCAAAAATTGCATTCTTATTATTTAACGATAGGTAAATAATCTGCGGACGCAAAACACGACTAATTTTGACTGGTCCTCCCTTTTTTTCAAGATCTAAAATATCCTCTGAAGAAAGATCACGCACTATATCCACATCACCTTTTTCCAAAAGAAGTCTTTGACTTGATGAATCCGCTACATGCTGCACAACAATCTGCTTAATTTTAGGCACATCGCCCCAATAATGTTGTGTCGCCTCTAACACAACTTTATCTCCTGGAGACCAGCTCACCAATTTATAAGGTCCAACACAAGCTGAATGTGTTGCTAAATATTTGTTCCCCATATCACCTTTAATACTCTGTGCTTCAATTGTTTTCCGATCAAGCAAAGCAGAAGCATAAGATTGTCCAATAACAGTCAATATGAGCTGAATAGGATAGGGTTTATCTAATTTTAATTGTAAAGTCTTATCATCAAGAGCCTGAATATTTGTTTCAATATTGTTTTTGGTAAATCCATAATCCATTAAAGATTGAGCATAGCTTAATCCTAATTTTATAATCCGCCGCATCGACCATACCAGATCTTGCGCTGTAGCCGTCCTTCCGTCATTAAACTTTAAATCATCACGAAGATGAAAGACTATTCTTTTGCCATTATCTAAAACGTCCCAAGATTTTGCCATAGCAGGACGAATTTTTGTAGGATCATGCTCATCATATTGTACTAACGCGCTGCAAATATTCGTCAATAACTCACTCGTCACAACCTCAACAGTTTGCGCTGGATCAAAACTACTAATTGAATCAATATTCCATGCCATTACCAATATATCTTTAGATGAGGCACTGAATGCCGATGTTACAGCCCCATTAAAAAAAACGATTGAGCTTAATAAAATAGAAAATTTTTTTAATATTCTTTGTTTTCCCATTTTATCTCTTCCTTTTGTATTCTTCTACCTTTTCACACAAAGTGATTGTGATTTTGCTCTTTCACCTTTTAAATAGCATAGCATTAGACATCAATTTCATTTAATCAAACTAAGCATCTATAAAATAATTTTCTTGTACATCAGTCTATATTCGGGATGCAGAGAATCTATAACCATAAACAAAGATCCTCCCCAATATAACTTTCTATATTCATCGCTCCCTATAAACGATCTTAATTATATACTGCTACTACACAAACATCCCTCACGTTTCATCCTTAAAAAACTGAAGAGCTTTATATGGGAGAATATTTTCATCATGCAATTATGATTAAGCTCTTTTTAGCTTTGATAACACTAAAAAGACACACTTATTTTTCAATTTTACTATAAAAAATACGCGGCGCACTATTCCAAACCCATTTTTTGACATCAGGTGTCATCGCTATAGCGCTATATTGCTGATAAATAAACGCATAAGGTCCTTTTTGCATCAGTTCACGTTGTAAATCAGCATAAAGTTGCGCCCGTTTTTGCGGATCTTTTTGAAACAATGCTTCTTCAACTTTTTGATTCATCTCGGCATCAAAATACCCATGCTTCCAACTAGGATAGGCGGTATTTTTTGCCTCAAACCGATTATCAGGGTTATAAACAAGACGTGAAGCCATTGTATGGGGATCCGCAGAATCGTTATTCCATCCGAGAAAAGCTGTATCAAAAGCCCTTGCATTCACTTTTGAAAACAACTGTGTACCTGCCACACGTTCAATTTTAAGACGCACCCCGGCCTGTGCAGCACTATCCTGGAGTGACTGAGCAAGTAACAAAGTATAAGGAGCATTTGATACGAGAAAATTTGCCTCAAATCCATTCGGATAACCAGCCTCTGCTAAAAGCTGCTTGGCTTTTGCAACATCAAATGTAAAGGGTTGCCCCTCTTTTTCATCCAGAGCCCCAAAGTTACCAAGAGGAATAAAACTTGCCCGTGGAACACCAATCCCTTTGAGAAGTTTCTTGCCAAGACCTTCATAGTCAATAAGATAACGCATCGCCAAGCGTACTTTTTCCTTAGCAAAAATGGGATTTGTCGTATTAAATCCCCAGTACATCATAGTTGGTTCTAACACTCTATCAACTTTAATATCTGTTGTTTTTTGCAGATCAGCAAGATCTTCAGGGGTCAAATTACGAGCAACATCAATATCATGTTTTTGCAACAACAAACGTTGTGTTCCTGACTCCACAACATGACGAATGAGAATCTGCTTCAGTTTAGGCGCTTGTCCCCAATAATGGGAACTTGCACGTAACAAAAGCGCTTCTCCAGGGCGCCAACTTTTTAACTGATAAGGACCAACACAAGCAGCATGACTCTTCAAATACTGATTTCCCAGATCGCCATCTTTTTCGTGCTTCATAATTGTCTTACGATCAAGCAAAGCTGTTGCTGGACTTGCAACAATATTATTAAGAATAAGCTCTGCTGGATAAGGCTTATCAAATTTCATCACCACTGTTTTCTTATCTGGGGCTTGCAAAGCATCATCAACATTTTGCTCTGTAATTCCATATTCATTAAAAATTGCCGCATTGGTCATCTTCAATTTGACAATCCGCTTCATACCCCAAACAAGATCATTGGCATTGGCTGATCGCCCATCATTAAACTTCAAACCATCACGCAAATGAAAAGTAATCACCGTACTGTGATCATCCCCTGAAACATCCCAATGTGTAGCTAATGCCGGAACCATTTTAGCAGGATCATCCGTTGCGGTACTGACCAAACTATCACAAACATTGCGGACAATTTCACTTCCATAAACATCATTAAGTTGGGCGGGATCAAATGTACTAATTGCATCAAGGTTCCAAGCCATCAAAAGAGTATCAGCCGGTGTTTTTGCTGAAACTTGTTGTGCAACTATCCCCAGTGCTATAAAAGCAGAAACAAGAGAGCTGCTATTCTTTAATATCTTTTTCTTCAAGTTCATAAACTTTCCCCTTTATTTATTTTTTATCAATTAATGACGCTGAAATAATATAGCAAATTTATAATTATAACATTGAATAAATACGTTTTAATCGCCTATATTTCTAATCACCTATACAGAGTCATCATAAATTCATTGACTTACGTCTCAATAAACCATAGCAAACATGCAATATATGTTTTGCTAACCAGTATTACATTCTTTTCATAACATCTTTGCATATGATAATGCACTATATCAGTTCCCTATTAATCATCAATAAGCCTTGTCGCCCCAAAAAATAGTGAGCTTTTAAAAAATCATTACGCAACAATTTATGAATTCATTATTCTATTCCTTTAGGCGATATTTAAAATAAAATATGCAAACTTTAAAAATAGTCATCACCCTCAAACACTCAATTTCAAGATACGACGCATCTTTATTACATGACCAAAACGGCACTGAAACAGCAGAAAGACATAAGAAAATATCTTTTCTAAAACGCCACCCCCACAAAAATCTGCTTAATCTTTTGAAAACTAAGTGCCAAAAGTTTTACGTTTTTACCAACAAAACCAAACGCGTTAACAAAGATAAAGGAAAAATGAGAAGAATCATTCCCTCCACGCTTTATCTTTTGAGATAATAAAGCTTACAATCAAAAAAATATACACTAAAATGTATCTCCCCATTGATAAAAACAAAACTCATTAGACGCTCCCCCAAAGACATAACGAATATAAACCCTTCTAAACTTTAGTGTGCATCATTGCTTTACCACTATAAAGATAGAACAGAAAACAACATACCGCAATAGAACTCTCGTTTCCAGCGGAAACATACAGAGATTCAACGAAGCAATGTAGTGGATACAAACTTGCATAAGCTTCATCATCTTCCAAAAAATTGGAGCGCACACGCGGCAAGATCACACTCTAATAGAGAAAAACTATCAGATAATAAAACCTAACACAAGCAGCTTGAGTCATTTAACTTCAATTTTTCATCGCTGCATTTCATTTTTATTGCTTAGGTAAGCATTGAGCAATCGATCTATATACAAATAACCAACAGCCATACAAGCAAAGTAAAAGAATGCAACAACAGCACCCCATCTAAAAAACACTTTGCATTCGTCAATAAACATGAATAAAATATTCATTAATTATAACGGTCATGTCATTAACAGAAATAAAAACACCTCTTCTGAGACCATTACCAATGCTAAAGACTGTTGCACAACATTGAGAGCTAGTAAATGTGTGATGATGCCGATTTGTTCCTTCATAAGCTTAAAGATGGAATGCACAATGGGTTTACTATCATACTATTCACGAACAGCGTTGCAAAATGGGCTTTGGTGTAACTAGATGTTTCTTTAAAATATACAAGACATTACCATTATCTAACTCGAAATACATGACAATTAGATATCACTTCTTTTTGCATCTGTTTTTTCATCTTCAAAATTATCGCTTTGTCGTTTTGATTGCCAACAACCGTAAAAAATCATCAATCTTGTATAAGTTTGTATATTTCAATTATCTTATACAGTGGAGTGCATAATCTGTACATTTATTAAATAATTCAATTATTAGCCTATTGATCATTGCTTTCACGAACGCAACTTTACCAATTTATCGACAAAAACATCCTTCAAGATGATCATTGACAATCCCTACGGACTGCATAAAAGCATAACAAATCGTTGGACCAATAAATGTCCAGCCACGTTTCTTTAAATCTTGAGAAAGACGAAGAGAAGCAGGTGTTATGGGATGAGCCGACAGTGTTTGAAAGTCTATCTTTTCATAATGTTCTGATTGTGGTGGCTGAAAAGACCAAAAATAGTGGGTCAAGCTCCCCCACTCTGTTATAATTTCTTGTGCTCTAAGTGCATTATTAAGTACTGATCGAATTTTTCCTTGATGGCGAACAATATCTTTGTTCTGCATCAACATTTGCACCTTTAACTCATCATAATGAGCAATTTTTTCAAAGTCAAAATGATCAAATGCAATGCGAAAAGAAGAGCGTTTTTTTAAAATTGTCAACCAAGAAAGTCCAGCTTGAAAACCTTCAAGACAAATTTTTTCAAACAAACAAATATCCTCTACAACAGGCTTTCCCCATTCATTATCATGATAAGCACAATAAAGTGGATCAGTTCCGGCCCATGCGCAACGAATTTTTCCATCCACTCCCTTAAGAAGACCTTCCGCAAGCATAGCACTCACCGTAAAACAGAACGCCACCCAGTTGCACATTCACGGGCTCATTTAAAAAAACATCCCTCAAAGAGCACCCACTTCCATTTCACGGCGTCGACCATGAATGATATAACGATAAAACCATTGAGCGTCCCCATCTTTACGTTTGTGAAGAAGCAAGCCAGCACCATCATTATATTTGCCATCTCCCAATGTTGCAACAGACCTTGCATTAAAACGGTTCATAAGAGCCATTTTTAGTCCTTTCTTGTACAGTTTTTACCCTCATGGGGCCCCCACTTGTAATGTGCAAGCAAGTGGTTTTGATTGATTCAAGATACACATATTTGCAATGAGAGAATCATACGTTATTCGGAGCTCTAATTCAATATGAATAGTGCTAAATTAGCTAATATAAATCAATATGTTGTTGTATTCAAAAGAGGGTTCCTTGATCATCGCTAGACGATTTTATTTGCTTGTGTTTTGAACGTTTAGCAGAAACAGGCTCTTGTGTTGCAACACTGATATCACCATCAAAAAAACGTAAATTTATTTGCCCCGTTTCAGGAAACTGTACCAACCGTTTGATGGGCTTATTCTCTTTCCCCAAAGCCAAAACAAAGCCGCGCTCCAAAATATTCTGATACGAAGTGCTTCTTAAAAGCCTAGAGGCTACCTCTAACCCAGCCCGTTGTTTTTCAACATTGCGCACAAAAGCACGCTGAAGACGTGCAGTATATTCCTTCGTATTGTGTTCTGCTTTTTCAGTATTAAGTAAACGCAGTGAAAGACGCACACCAAGTGCATGAAAAGAAAAACGTTTTTTATCATAGCTTACACAAAGAGCACGCTGCAAACGACTTGAAATTTCATCAAAACCTCGCCGTGGTAGAGCAAAAAGTTGATCAGCAGTCGGAAGAGCTCTTAGAGTAGCACGCAGTTTTTGTCGATAAAAATCAAAATAACGCGCAAGTCCCGTACGCAAACGTGCACCAAGCGATGCCACTAGCACCTCGAGATCAAGCTTAACAGGAACAGCCCGCTCTGCTGCGGCTGTGGGAGTTGGAGCGCGCCAATCAGCCACATAATCAATCAAGGTCCAATCCGTTTCATGCCCAACAGCAGAAATAACAGGAAGAGAAGAGTTATAAACAGCACGAACAACGGCTTCGTCATTAAATCCCCACAAATCTTCTAAACTTCCCCCTCCCCGTGCAACAATAAGAAGATCAGGCTTAGGAACAACGCCTCCTAAAGGCAACGCATTAAAACCTTCAACAGCAGCAGCGACTTCCCTCCCACTTGTTTCCCCCTGAACACGTACAGGCCAAACCAAAATATGCAACGGAAAACGATCGGATATACGGTGAATAATATCACGAATAACAGCACCTGTTGGTGATGTTACAACGCCTATAATTCGAGGCATATAAGGCAAAGTTTTTTTCTTTGCTTCATCAAATAAGCCTTCTTCTAAAAACTTTTTTTTACGATTTTCAAGAAGTGTCATCAAAGCACCAACCCCTGTTGGTTCAAGAGCTTCAATGACAATTTGATATTTTGATGACCCTGGATACGTCGTAAGTTTACCAACAGCGACCACTTCCATCCCTTCTTCAGGAGGAAATTTGAGCTTTTCCATCACTCCACGCCAAATAACAGCTTCCAACCGCGCCTTATCATCTTTTAAAGCAAAATAAGCATGTCCTGAAGCATGAGCACCACGGTAACCTGATATCTCCCCACGCACCCGTACATAACTAAACTTCTCCTCAACAACACGCTTTAAAGCCCCTGCTATTTCGGAAACAGTAAATTCCGCAACATTCGTTGCACTTATTTTTTCATCAAATAAATTTGCCATTTTTCAATTCACGGAAATTGAAATATTAAGTCTTAACATTCACACAAACACATTTTTAATTTTAATGAAATTAACCTCCTCCCAACATCTCAAAGGATGGAGATTTCTACCAGTCCACCGGACTAGCTTCTCACAGGGCAAGTTCCACTTTCTGACCACTCATGCGGTTCACTGCATAGGCGCGACAGCCCAAACCCTGCCCTGTACTGATCACGGTATCTAAAAACACTTAATATGTAAAGCTTTTCATGCTTTATATCACCGCTCTAAACAACAGTGTTTTATGGCGTAATAGGATAAAAGAGCTCTTTAAATAGCGTATCTTGAAATTACATTCTATACACAACATATCAATGCGTTACCGATAAGCTTCAACGTTTTGCAAAATTCTTACCCCCATACAAAACGCTGAAGTTATCATGATTTCATTCTTGTTGTATTTTACAGCATTAAAATCCACTTATTTTTCAATTGCACTATAAAAAATACGTGGAGCACTATTCCAAACCCATTTTTTGACATCCGGTGTCATCGCTATCGTGTGATACGTCTGATAAATAAAAGCATAGGGTCCTTTCTGCATAAATTCACGTTGCAAATCAGCATACATTTGCGCCCGTTTTTGTGGATCTTTTTCAAATAAAGCATCCTGAACCTTTTGATTCATCATTTCATCCAAATACCCATGGCACCAACTAGGATAGGCGGTATTTTTTGCCTCAAACCGATTATCCGGATTGTAAATAAGACGAGAAGCCATTGTATGAGGATCAGCAGAGTCATTATTCCATCCGAAAAAAATCGTATCAAAAGCACGTGCAGAGAGTTTTGAAAATAATTGTGTCCCCACAAAACGTTCAATTTTAAAGCGCACTCCCACTTTTTTTGCATTATCTTGGAGAGACTGAGCAATAGGCAAAGCAAAAGGATAAGGAGATGCCCCTGCAAAAATATTGGCCTCAAAACCATCTGGGTAACCAGCCTCAGTTAACAGCTGTTTTGCTTTTTGCAGATCAAGTTTAAAGGGTTGTCCTTCTTTTTCGTCCAAAGCTCCAAGATTACCAAGAGGAATAAAGCTTGCCCGTGGAACACCAACATCTTTAAGAAGCGTCTTACCGAGTCCTTCATAGTCAATAAGATAATGCATCGCCAAACGCACTTTTTCATTGGCAAAAATTGGATTCGTCACATTAAATCCCCATATGATTACAGATGGCTCTAATACTCTTGCAACTTTAATATCCGTTGTAGCTTGGAGATCTGCTAAATCCTCTGGCAACAAATTACGTGCAACATCGATATCGTGTTTTTGCAACAATAAACGTTGTGTTCCAGGCTCCGCAACATGGCGAATTAAAATCTTATTTAATTTAGGTGCCTCACCCCAATAATTGGAGCTTGCACGCAACAAAATCCCTTCTCCAGGACGCCAGCTACTTATCTGATAAGGACCAACACAGGCAGAATGGCTTGCCAAATACCGATTTCCCAGATCACCATCTTGTTCATGTTTCATAATTGTCTCACGATCCAACAAGGCAAGAGTACGACTAGTGGCAAAATGGCTAAGGATAAGCTCTGCTGGATAAGGTTTATCAAATTTCATCACCACCGTTTTCTCATCCGGTGCTTGAAAAGCCTCATCAACATTTTGTTCTGTAATACCATATTCATTAAATGTTGCCGCAGTAGCCATCTTCAATTTAACAATCCGCTTCATACTCCAAACAAGATCATGAGCATTAGCAGGACGACCATCGTTGAACTTCAAACCATCACGCAAATGAAAAGTGATCACCGTTTTCTGATCATCACTTAAAACATCCCAGCTTTTTGCCAAAGAAGGAATAACTTTAGCTGCATTATCTTTAGCGGGGTCAACTAAATTATCACAAACATTGACAAGAACTTCATTCCCATAACGATCATTGATTTGCGCTGGATCAAATGTACTAATTGAATCGAGATTCCAACCCATCACAAGAGTATCAGCGGGTGTTTTTGCTGGAACCTGTTGTACAACCATCCCCAGTGCTATAAAAGCAGAAACCAGAGAGCTGCTCTTTTTCAATATTTTCCTTTTCAAGCTCATAGACTTTTCCTTTTAAAGTTTATTGTATAAATTTTCCACGCAACACAAACATATTTAAATAATAAAATGAGACGATACATAAGCGCCTCAACAAAGTATTCAAACTTTCAAACACCACTACTTACCAATCACTCCTCCTGCCCACACTTATAAGCCAAACCAAAACGTGCAATGGCAAACACTTTTGCTATACAATAAACGCTTACCAGTAACAGAGCCTATTCATGAGAGCATAATGCTATGATTAAAGACTATCAAACCTCTATTGTTTTTCTCTCTTGTTAAACAAGTTTCCCCTTGTTTTTTCTGATGTTTTTTTAATGTCACCAAAGCACCCCCTGTTGCTTCAAGTACTTTAATAACAAAAAGCCTTCATCATAATTTAACGTTTCGATCAAATAGAAAAATTCATCACTTTGCCAAGTGCAACGACTTTTATTCCTTCTTCAAAAGGAAATTTGCAATTTCTCATCATTCCCCGTAAAATAACACCCTCCAATTGGCATCTTACCATCTTTCAAAGTAAGAAACATAGACACCATAAAAAACTGATATTCCTCGTACCTTCTCCATAATAAAACTTTTCTTCACCATTGCAAAGTCTTTGCTTCTTCAGCAATGCTAAAATTCCGCGACATTTGTTGCACTAGTTTTTTAGCAAATAAATTTACCACTTTTCACTTCACAGAAGTTGAAATATTCAGTTTTAACATCCATACCAACACATCTTTAATGAAAATGACAGATCCCTTTTAAAATAGAAATATTCAACAACATATCCAATCATTCCCCATGATCTCCAGCGTATTACAAAGTTCTTGAATACTATGCAAAACGCTGAAGTTATTATGATTTCATTTTTGTTGTATTTTACAATATTTAAAGACACACTTATTTTTCAATTTTACTATAAAAAATTTGTGGCGCACTATTCCAAACCCACTTTTTGATATCAGGCGTCATCGCTATAATGCTATATTTTTGAAAGATAAACGCATAAGGTCCTTTTTGCATCAGTTCACGTTGTAAATCAGCATAAAGTTGCGCCCGTTTTTGCGGATCTTTTTGAAACAATGCCTCCTCAACTTTTTGATTCATCTCGGCATCAAAATACCCATATTGCCAACTAGGATAGGCGGTGTTTTTTGCCTCAAACCGATTATCAGGATTATAAACAAGACGTGAAGCCATTGTATGGGGATCCGCAGAATCGTTATTCCATCCGACAAAAATCGTATCAAAAGCCCGTGCATAAAGTTTGGAAAACAACTGTGTACCTGCCAAACGTTCAATTTTAAGACGCACCCCTGCCTGTGCGGCACTATCTTGAAGTGACTGAGCAACCAACAGCCTATAAGGAGCATTTGAGACAAGAAAATTTGCCTCAAATCCGTTCGGATAACCGGCCTCTGCTAAAAGCTGCTTGGCTTTTGCAACATCAAATGTAAAGGGTTGTCCTTCTTTTTCATCCAGAGCCCCAAAGTTACCAAGAGGAATAAAACTTGCCCGTGGAACACCAATCCCTTTGAGAAGTTTCTTGCCAAGACCTTCATAGTCAATAAGATAACGCATCGCCAAGCGTACTTTTTCCTTAGCAAAAATGGGATTTGTCATGTTAAATCCCCAATACATCATGGATGGCTCTAACACTTCTTCGATTTTAACATCTGTTGTTTTTTGCAGATCTGCAAGATCTTCAGGGGACAAATCACGAGCAACATCAATATCGTGCTTTTGCAACAATAAACGTTGTGTTCCAGGCTCCATAACATGGCGAATAAGAATCTGCTTCAATTTAGGCGCCTCGCCCCAATAATGGGAACTCGCACGCAACAAAAGAGCTTCTCCAGGGCGCCAACTGCTTAACTGATAAGGACCAACACAAGCAGCATGACTCTTCAAATACTGATTTCCCAGATCGCCATCTTTTTCGTGTTTCATAATCGTCTTACGATCAAGCAAAGCTGTTGCCCGACTTGCAACAATATTATTAAGAATAAGCTCTGCTGGATAAGGCTTATCAAATTTCATCACCACTGTTTTTTCATCAGGAGCTTGCAAAGCATCATCAACATTTTGCTCTGTAATTCCATATTCATTAAAAATTGCCGCATTGGTCATCTTTAATTTGACAATCCGCTTCATACTCCAAAGAAGATCATTGGCATTGGCTGATCGCCCATCATTAAACTTCAAACCATCACGCAAATGAAAAGTAATCACCGTACTGTGATCATCCCCTGAAACATCCCAATGTGTAGCTAATGCCGGAACCATTTTAGCAGGATCATCCGTTGCGGTACTGACCAAACTATCACAAACATTGCTAACAATTTCACTTCCATAAACATCACTAAGTTGAGCGGGATCAAATGTACTAATTGAATCAATATTCCAAGCCATCACAAGGGTATCTGCGGGAGTTTTTGCTGAAACCTGTTGTGCAACCATCCCCAGTGCTATAAAAGCAGAAACAAGAGAGCTGCTATTCTTTAATATTTTTTTCTTCAAGTTCATAGACTTTTCCTTTTAAAGTTTATTCCATAAATTTCCCACACAACAAGTACATGCCTAACAATAAGGCTAAATGATCCATAGGCTCCTAAAACAAAGTATTAAAACCTTCAAACAACACCCCTTACCAACTCCTCCTTCTGCTCACACTTATAAGCCAAAACAAAACATGCAACGGCAAACACTTTGACATACAATGAACACCCACCCATAACAGAGCCTATTCATGAGAGCATAACGTTGACGATTGAAGACCATCAAACCTCTATTGTTTCTCTCTCTTATTGAACAAGTTTTCCTCTTGTTTTTTCTGACGTCTTTTAAATGTCATCAAAGCACTCCCCTTGTTGTTTCAAATGCTTTAATAACAAAAAGCCTTCATCATAATTTAAAGTTTTGATCAAACAGGAAAATGCGTCAATTTGCCAAGTGCAACAACTTTTATTCCTTCTTCAAAAGGAAATTTGAAATTTTTCATCACTCCCCGTAAAACAACACCCTCCAATTGGCATCTTACCATCTTTCAAAGTAAGAAACATGAACATCATAAAAAAACTGATATTCCTCGTACCTTCCCCATAATAAAACTTTTCTTTACCATTGCAAAATCTTCGCTTCTTAGCAATGCTAAAATTCCGCGATATTCGTTGCTCTGACTTTTTAGCAAATAAATTTACCACTTTTTACTTCATGAAAGTTGAAATATTCAGTTCTAACATCCATACCAACACATCATTAATGAAAATGACAGAGCCTTTTTAAAATAGAAATATTCAACACCATATCCAGTCATTCCCCATGATCTCCAGCGTCTTGCAAAGTTCTTAAACACTATGCAAGACGCTGAAGTTATTATGATTTCATTTTTGTTGTATTTTACAACATTTAAAGACACACTTATTTTTCAATTTTACTATAAAAAATTTGTGGTGCACTATTCCAAACCCACTTTTTGACATCAGGTGTCATCGCTATAATAGCATATTTCTGATAGATAAACGCATAAGGCCCTTTTTGCATCAATTCACGTTGTAAATCAGCATAAAGTTGCGCTCGTTTTTGCGGATCTTTTTGAAACAATGCCTCTTCAACTTTTTGATTCAACTCAGCATCAAAATACCCATTCTGCCAACTAGGATAGGCGATGTTTTTTGCCTCAGACCGATTATCCGGATTATAAATAAGACGTGAAGCCATTGTATGAGGGTCCGCAGAATCATTATTCCATCCGATAAAAGTCGTATCAAAAGCCCGTGCATTCACTTTTGAAAACAACTGTGTACCAGCCATCCGTTCAATTTTAAGACGCACCCCCGCCTGTGCGGCACTATCTTGAAGTGACTGAGCAAGTAACAGCGTATAAGGGGCATTTGATACAAGAAAATTTGCCTCAAAGCCATTCGGATAACCAGCCTCTGCTAAAAGCTGCTTGGCTTTTGCAACATCAAATCTAAAGGGTTGCCCTTCTTTTTCATCCAAAGCCCCAAAGTTACCAAGAGGAATAAAACTCGCCCGTGGAACACCAATCCCTTTGAGAAGCTTCTTACCAAGACCTTCATAGTCAATAAGATAACGCATCGCCAAGCGTACTTTTTCCTTAGCAAAAATAGGATTTGTCATGTTAAATCCCCAATACATCATGGATGGCTCTAACACTTTCTCGATTTTAACATCTGTTGTTTTTTGCAGATCTGCAAGATCTTCAGGAGTCAAATCACGAGCAACATCAATATCGTGCTTTTGCAACAATAAACGTTGTGTTCCAGGCTCTGCAACATGGCGAATAAGAATCTGCTTCAATTTAGGCGCCTCGCCCCAATAATGGGAACTCGCACGCAACAAAAGAGCTTCTCCAGGGCGCCAACTGCTTAACTGATAAGGACCAACACAAGCAGCATGACTCTTCAGATACTGATTTCCCAGATCGCCATCTTTTTCATGCTTCATAATTGTCTCACGATCAAGCAAAGCTGTTGCCGGACTTGCAACAATATTATTAAGGATAAGCTCTGCTGGATAAGGCTTATCAAATTTCATCACCACTGTTTTTTCATCAGGGGCTTTTAAAGCATCATCAACATTTTTCTCTGTAATTCCATATTCATTAAAAATTGCCGCATTGGTCATCTTTAATTTAACAATCCGCTTCATACTCCAAAGAAGATCATTGGCATTGGCTGATCTCCCATCATTAAACTTCAAACCATCACGCAAATGAAAAGTAATCACCGTACTGTGATCATCCCCTGAAACATCCCAATGTGTTGCTAAAGCGGGAACCATTTTAGCAGGATCATCTGTTGCGGTACTGACCAAACTATCACAAACATTGTGAACAATTTCACTTCCATAAACATCATTAAGTTGTGCGGGATCAAACGTACCGATTCCATCAATATTCCAAGCCATCACAAGGGTATCTGCGGGAGTTTTTGCCCAAACCTGTTGTGCAACCATCGCCAGTGCTATAAAAGCAGAAACAAGAGAGCTGCTATTCTTTAATATTTTTCTTTTCAAGCTCATAGACTTTTCCTTTTAAAGTTTATTGTATAAATTTTCCACGCAACAAGCACATGCTTAATAATAAGGTTAGATGATCCATAAGCGCCTCAAACAAAGTATTCAAACTTTCAAACACCACCCCTTACCAACCACTTCCCTGCCCACACTCATAAGCCAAACCAAAACATGCAACGGCAAACACTCAGACATAGAATGAACGCTCACCCATAACAGAGCCTATTCATGATGTCATAACGCTGACGATTGAAGATTATAAAACCACTATTTTCTCTTTCTTGTCGGGCAAGCGTGTTTCTTCTTTCTTTTCGCCTTTTTATGCTATAAAAAGACTCTTCCTTGTTAACTTAAGCGCCTTAATAACAAAGAGCTCTAATAACAATTTGATATTTTAACAAAACAGGAAAATTCATCCGTTAACCGACATGAAACGCCTCCCCCTATAAGAGGAATTTTGAATTTCTCCATAATTTTCTGGCAAATAACAGCTTTTAAATTATATTTTATTTCTAAATAAAAGGAGCATGGCCCTCTGATATTCTTTTACACACCCGCACATAACAAAACTTTTTCCCACATCGTATTTTAAATACCTTTGCTCCTCTAACAACACTTACTTCATTGCTTACATTTTTTCAGCAAAAAATATCTTTTCAATGCACTAAGGTTGAAATACCTAAATATAATACCTATATAAGCACACCCTTATCAGAATAGATAGTCTTTTTTTAAGTAAAATGCCTTGAAATATTATTTCTATACACAACAATAATAAATCTGTTATAAAATCTTCAATAGACTAGAACTCTTATCCTAATACGAAATATCGAAACGCTATAAAACTCCCCTACAAATTCTCAGAAACGAAAGGATATCTCTTCATTTAATGAAAAAAGCGCCATGAAAATATCGCAAAAAAGGCAAGAGAACGCGCGTATATTTTAAAGCACTGATATTACACCAATACTAAAGTGATGCACTCCAAAAAAGTAAGAAAAAATAAAAGATCTTTCTCTTTTATGACAATGACATCACTGTTATGACAATGACATCACTGTACTATGATGATACAATAAAAAACAAGATATTCGAAAGTATATTAAAATGAACCGAAAGAAAAAATTGTCAGATTCTTTTCGTGCTTTTCTTGGAGGCACATTAAGCCACCATGTTAGTTTAAAATTGCTCATCCTTTCATTTTTTATTGGCATCATAATGAATTTTTTGGGATGGACACCCAAAAGTCTCATACAGAAAATTATAGATTTTTTTCAGTCTCTATGGGCAACAGGATTTATAACGCTCACAAACTTCTTTCATATCACCATGACGGGAGCGATTGTTGTTGTGCCTATCTTTCTTATCTTACGCATTTTTCATAAAAAATAAAAGCCTCAACATTTTCCTTGCGCTAGTCTTTTCGAAAAATCAAACGACATAAAAATCCTGTGGTAACAGCAATGATCACCGCAACAATAGCATATAAGAAACGATACTTATGTGCTGCGTAAAAAATTGTATAAGCGATATGTGCTTTAACAATTTCAAGAGTCGTTGTTGTACTATCAATAAACTGACCATCACGAAAAAGATAAGCACGAACCTTATAATGTCCAACAGGAATATTGGTTGGTAAACGAAAATGTGCAGTAAAAAGCGTGTCAGAACCAAAACGAACACCCCCTACTTCCTCATAATAAAGGCTTTTGGCTTTTTGCAGTTTTATAAGTTCATCGCGAAAGATCTGTATTTTTTTCTGATCTTTTTCATCCGTCTGCAATGGCAAATAAAGTAATCCTAACCCCAAGCGTTTATAATCTTCAACACTCGTAATATCGTCAATTTCACGTGTTGTGACCATAGAGTAAAAAAGAGGAACCTTTTTAAAAATAAGAGAATCTGTATTAACCCAAACACCGGCATTACGTTTTTTTTCTCGCATCACCATTGTCCGCTCTTGTCCCTCCAAGCTCACAACAACATCATAACGGTTTTGTCGAACATATAACGGATCAATATTTTCCAAAACACCAGCAATATAAAGATCACGACCAGCAAAATTTGCATCCACAGTAATCGTATTTGTTGTTACGATAATTTGAACAGTTTCGTGATCAACTTGATCAACGAATGTCGCTGTCGTCCCAACATGTGACCATGTAGAAAAAGAAACAAAACAAAAGCAACTTGTAATGATGCATAAAGAAAATAATCTACCCATTTTTATCTCATAAGAATATCCAGAGAGAAAAGATTATCGGGGCGTATAAATAATTGAAAAGCAAGACGCATACACACAATCAACACCAAAAACGCAAGTGCCATACGCAATTGTTCCGCCTTTAACTTCCGTCCAGCCCGTGTTCCATATTGCGCACCAATACTTCCTCCCAGCATTAATAAAAAAGCCAGGACAATATCAACGGACTGATGAGTCATACTTTGTAAAACTGTCGTGAAAGAAGACACAAATGTGATCTGAAAAAGTGAAGTTCCAATCACCACATTGGTTGGAACACGCAGAAGGTAAATCAATGCTGGTACCATAAAGAACCCCCCACCAATTCCCATAATAGAAGACAACAACCCTACAATGAGACCAATCCCTAAAACTGGAATAATGCTGACATAGATCATAGATGTCCGAAAACGCATTTTTAACGGTAAGCGATGAATCCAGTTATGTCGACCAGCAAGACGAATATTGGCTTTTCCTGCCTTACGCTTGCGCATCATATCATACCAACTTTCAACAATCATCAAGCTTCCTACACTTCCAAGAAGAATCACATAAAGAAGAGAAATCATTAAGTCTAATTGACCTAATTTTTTCAAAACAGAGAAAATCTGAATCCCGATTAAAGATCCCCCCCCTCCTCCAATCGCCAAAAGAATACCAAGTTTGATATCGAGCGTACGTCTTCTAAAATGGGTAATCGCTCCTGTTACAGATGACGCAATCATCTGATTTGCACCTGTTCCAACAGCAATAGCAGGAGGGATATTATAAAAAATCAATAAAGGAGTGATAAGAAAACCGCCCCCAATTCCAAAAAGACCAGAAAAAAAACCAGCAACGACTCCCATACCAATCAAAATCAGCATATTGAGAGACATTTCAGCAATTGGTAAATAAATACTCACTTACAGAACCTTCAAGATAATCTGAGGCTTTTTAACAATTGAGAGAATCTTTCTCCAATTATCCTCTTTTCCAATAATCTCTGTTGCGTGTTTAAAAGGATAATTTTAATTGCTATACAACTTTCGCATAATCCACGAATGCGCAATACATTTCATATCTATTAACATCAACATCATAAAAACTAAAAAAAACGCGCTCCTTTTAAAACGCTGTAAAGACATAACGTTATCGCTACCATAAATGCAACGGTTAAAAAACAAAGAACACTTTTTTTTACCAAATGAGATAAAAACGAAACACTCTCTTGAGACTGCGCCTTTAAAGAAGAAAAATCGTTCTCAATGCCACGATTAGGTGCCTGAATACCCATATCCTTTTTTTCTATCGAAGCACACTCTACGGCTCCCTCAACCTTTTTAAAAGAAGGCTTCATAGTATCACTTGGCAAAGAGCTTTTATTTTCTTTCTGCGCCACATTTTTAACATTTGTTTGGAGTGGAATTATACCGTTTTGTCTCGAAAAATTTTGAACCTTTTGAAGTGATAAGCGTTCTTTATTTCCCTCATATTCCATATGAGCAAGTTTTTGTACAACGGAATCAGGTGATTTTGAACGAGACACCGGTCGTGTTACCGCTACTTCTTCTAAGCTCTTTTTTTCACTCTGTAAACTTTGAACAATTGTTTTAATCTGCTCTAAAGATTCAAAAAGCTTTTTTTCTCTTTGACGACGGATATAATATTCAGCCAAAATGGCCCGACTAATATCATCTAAGTAAGATTTAAAATGCTCTTCTAAAGCCCCCTGCTCTATCAAAGAACGGGAAGAATGCTTCATTTGCATTTGTGCATGAACAGTGCGTAATTTTTGAGCAATATCCGACATCGTTACATCCATAGGCGCATCCGTTCTCTCCTTCTGTTCAATAAAAGAAGAGAATTTATCATTCCTAACCTGATTGATCGGCTGGTTGATCGTATGACCCTTCGTATTCACAAACGCTTACCCCTCATTAACCTTTTTGAAAAGAATCGCACAAATGATGAATAAAGTGTGCTCTATTTTAGTAAATAGAGCTTTAAGAACGCCCAAAAACTTTTTTGTTAGAAATATTTCGCCCCAATCTTTATTTAAAATATTTGAAAGAAAAATCTCTATTTTTTTGTCCTCAAGATTTGAAGAGCAAAATCATTCCCCCATTTTTATTTTTTTCACTTAATTTTTTCATTGCCTAAAGCCCCTGATGCGCCATCATAAACAGAGCATATAAAATGAAAAAAATATTCTCATAAGACAGAGTGATTTTTTTACTTTTTATTCAAGCAAATAAGGCAATTATGGCAATGCAGAAGATATGAAGATTGAAAATGACAACAAGAAAGTACAAGTAAACGTAAAAAAAGCTTATATGAAAGAAAACACAAGTTATAAATAAGACTTCATTCTAAACAATTTTGTTTCTTATGAGTATTGCTATAAACTTGTAATCATACAACAAAGAGGATCATCATGAAAATAATTGTCGCTATCAAACGTGTTGTTGATTATAACATCAAAATACGTGTCAAACCCGATAGCACAGGCGTTGATCTGTCTCACGTAAAAATGTCTATGAATCCTTTTGATGAGATAGCCGTAGAGGAAGCAATTCGCCAGAAAGAATCCGGTAAAGTTTCAGAAGTTATTCTTGTTTCAATCGGACCAGAAGCAGCCCAAGAAACTCTACGAACAGGACTTGCAATGGGGGCTGATCGCGCACTTCTTGTCACCACGGATCAAACACTTGAACCCTTAGCAATTGCTAAGATTCTCAAAGCCATAGTTGATGAAGAAAAACCTGATATGGTCTTTTTAGGAAAACAAGCGATTGATGACGATAGCAACCAAACAGGACAAATGCTCGCCGCTCTTCTTGGGTGGGGACAGGCAACTTTTGCCTCACATTTTAACATAGAAAATGGGCATGCTACAGTTATTCGTGAAGTTGATAATGGAACACAAACCCTTTCTCTTCCCCTTCCCATGGTTATGACCGCCGATCTACGGCTCAATGAACCGCGCTACACCTCTCTCCCTAATATTATGAAAGCAAAAAAGAAAACCATTGAACAAAAAGCGCTGACTGATCTTGGCATCGATACGAAAGCACGCTTAACAATTTTAAGCGTTGAAGAACCCAAACCCCGTCAATCCGGTATTAAAGTAGCTAATGTAGGAGAGCTTGTCAGTGCGCTAAAACAAAAGAACTGCATTTAATATTCTCTCCACTAGAGTAAAAGCAACACTTACATAAAAGGGTAAAAACTTATGGCAATTCTTTTACTGGCCGATCATAATACAGAAGAAACAGCAAAAGTACTCACCGCTGCACGCGTACTCAGTAATGATATCGATATTCTGGTTTGCGGAGAAAAAATTCAAACGATAGCGGAAAACAGTGCTAAACTTGATGGTGTGCGGCAAGTTCTTATTGCAAAAGCAGACTATTTAGCCCATCAACTTGCCGAGCCTATGGCAGATACAATCCTCACGTTAGCAAATGATTATGATGTGATCATGGCAGCATCCAACAGTACTGGGAAAAATGTGATGCCGCGCGTAGCAGCTCTTCTTGATCTTATGCAAATTTCAGATATTACCGCCATTCTTTCACCCGATACCTTCAAACGACCAATTTATGCAGGCAATGCATTTGAAACTGTACGCACCAATGATTATAAAAAGATTATAACAGTTCGCACCGCTTCTTTCACCCCAACGCCTTCCCAAAATAATTCTGCTCCCATTAAAACAATAACACCAGCTCCCAATCCAAATCTTTCTTCTTTCGTAAAAGCAGAGACAAACAAAAGTGATCGTCCTGATCTCACCTCAGCCCGTGTTATTATATCAGGCGGGCGTGGTCTTGGTTCTCAAGAGAAATTTATGGCCCTGCTTCTTCCTCTTGCAAACAAATTAAATGCTGCTTTAGGTGCCAGCCGCGCAGCAGTGGATGCAGGCTATGCTCCCAATGATTGGCAAATTGGACAAACAGGAAAGGTCGTTGCCCCTGAACTCTATATCGCCGTTGGCATTTCCGGTGCAATCCAGCATTTAGCCGGTATAATGGATGCACAAATTATTGTTGCCATTAATAACGATGAAGAAGCTCCCATCATGCAAATTGCCGATTACACCCTTGTAGGTGATCTCCACCAAATTATTCCAGAATTGGAGAAAGCTTTATAAGCCATGAAAACACCTCTACATGACCAACGTGAAAGTATGGAGTTTGACATAGTCATTGTCGGAGCAGGACCTGCAGGGCTTTCTGCCGCAATTCGTTTGAAACAAATTAATCCTGAGCTTTCTGTCACAATTGTTGAAAAAGGGACCGAAGTTGGTGCCCATATTCTCTCTGGCGCAGTTATTGACCCCATTGGTATCGATACACTCTTACCAGAATGGCGAAATGACAATGATCATCCCTTCACGACCCCTGTTACCCATGACCAGTTTTTTTTTCTAAAGCCTCAAAAAGCTACAATATTTCCCAATATTCTGCATCCCAAAATCTTATCAAATGACGGATGTTATATCGTTTCGCTTGGAAACGTTTGCCGCTGGTTAAGCAAAAAAGCTGAAGCATTGGGTGTTGAAATCTATCCCGGTTTTGCCGTAACACAGATTATCCAAAACGATAACAAAGCGATTATTGGTGTTCTCACCGGTGATATGGGGCTTAACAAAGATGGAACTCCTGGAAAAAATTATATGCCTGGTATGGCTTTATTGGCAAAATATACTTTAATTGCGGAAGGAGCACGCGGCTCAATTGCAAAACAACTGATACAACATTTCAACCTTAGCAAAAATCGTGAACCACAAAAATTTGGTCTTGGTCTCAAAGAGCTCTGGGAAATTGATCCCAACAAACACCAACGCGGTTTAGTACAACATTTCACGGGTTGGCCCTTAGACAATAATACCGGTGGTGGTGGCTTTATTTATCACCAAGAAAACAATATCATTTCTGTCGGTTTTGTTGTGCACTTAGATTACAAAAATCCTTATCTTTCTCCCTTTGAAGAATTTCAACGTTTTAAAACACATCCAAAACTCTATAAAATCTTTAAAGGTGCAAAGCGTCTTTCCTATGGTGCACGTGTTATCAGCGAAGGAGGTTGGCAATCTGTACCAAAACTCACCTTTCCTGGTGGGGCACTTATTGGCTGCTCTGCTGGATTTGTCAATGTTCCTCGTATCAAAGGATCACACAATGCCATCTTATCTGGCATATTAGCTGCCGATAAAATCGCTACCGCTCTTGCTCAAGGGCGTGCCCATGATGAGGTTAAAGAAATCGAAGAACAATGGCGAAAAGGGCTCATTGGCAAAGATCTTTATAAAGTGCGAAATGCCAAACCGCTCTGGGCAAAATATGGGACAAAATATGGAATTAAACTTGCTGGTTTTGATATGTGGTGGCAACAACTGTTCGGATTTTCCTTATTTAAAACACTCTCCCATGGAAAGGAAGATTATGCATGCCTTGAACCAGCAGAAAAATTTCAACCCATTTCTTACCCAAAACCAGATGGCGTTATAACCTTTGATCGCCTTTCAAGTGTTGCCCTTTCCAATACGCATCATGAAGAAAATCAACCTTGCCATTTAAAAATAGCCTCATTAAAAAAGCAAAAGGACTCTGAATATGCAATCTACGGAGGACCTTCCACAAACTATTGCCCCGCCGCTGTCTACGAGTGGCTAGAGGATAATGATCATCTGACTTATATGATAAACGCTTCAAATTGCATACATTGTAAAACATGCGACATCAAAGATCCGAACCAAAATATCACTTGGATCTGTCCGCAAGGCAATGAAGGCCCCTTCTATCCCAATATGTAATTTCCCAATGTATAATCATTGTTCATTCTCCTAAAATTGAAATATACAAAACGCAATGGATAAAAATATTTCCCTCAGATCAGAAATCTATCAATTACCTTCCTGCATACGTTCTTTCACAATGTAAAAAGAACTCTATTCTCAATATAAAAGACTCTCTCCACCGTATAACTTTTTTCAATAGAAAAACATAACATATTTTTATAAAAAATTTTTTATCTTAATAACAAAACAAGAATGAAGATATCTTAACCATTCTGCTATAAAAATACAGACTCTACTCTCAACAGTCTGTACAAAGACAAAGCTGTAGCTCCACTTTGCTCCCTCCCCCATGATTCAAAATGTTTTTAGCCTCCTCATAAGAAAACTCAATCGTTTCAAAAAGCCAAGAATAAAACCCATGGAGATATGCTTCGAGTTTGTTTTATCTCCTATCCTTTGCCAAACAATTTTCACTAAAGAAGACCACGGATGAATGTAGAAAAAATAAAATATTGCATAACACAGAGCATGCTTATTTAATCACTCTCAATATGTTATCTACTGATAAAGACATCCCAAAATCTGAGTATCACATCAACTTTTTACGCTCAAATCAAGGGGGGGCTATACATTGTCTTGCATCTAACCTTTACAGATGTAATGCAAAGAATGTGTAAAAACACCATAAGAATAAAAAGCCATAAGTGCTATCATTATTGGAAATAATATCTGACAAAGCCCAAATGTCTTTCCAATTCATAACCATTCTATTACGCGTTTTATAGCGTATTTTCTTTATAAAGCTTGTACTTTCGCTGTAACTTGTAAATCAACATCCAAATCGAACACAAGCGGCATATATGTAAAGAAAGATAAAGGTGAATGAAAGCGAGTCATTCCAGCTTTTGTATCCTGAGCAAAAATCTTGCATATTCTATTTGAGTAATTCCTGAAACGAAAAGACTGCTTCATTGAGTAAGAATATGAAGTCTGAAAGGAAGAAATCCGTTTCCATCTTTGTCATGCGGTTTTACGACTTTCAAAAACATTACACTATCTTTTAAAAAAGAGAGATCACATATTGTCCCTGCTTTTATGACTTGCATTTTTTATAGGAGCATATCCTTCAAAAAAATAAAACGCCTAAAATTAAAACAGACTTGTGTTGTTTATTTATGGATTTATTTTTAAAAGATAGCTCTCAAGACATATCGAACAATTCTTTCGTGACAAATCTTGAGAAAAATATCACGTATTCTCGTCAATGAATAGTTCCATAACGCAATAAAAAGTATAAACTGGCAGCATCACTTTCTTTGCTAACTCCAATGTTGCGATAGCCTTTGCTTTAAGAGAGCTCAAAAAGGCATTTTACTCCTTTTTTACTCGTCTTTAACGACACACAAATCCTCCTTGTGATGCACATAAATGATTTTGATTCATTGATGATAAAAGGCGTTAAAATGAGATAATTTTACGATATTTAAGGCGCCTACTCTATAGGCAAAAAATAATAAATTATCCATTATAAATCAAACAATTAAGATAAAAATAAATCTTAAAAGTTTTTAAGATATTCTTTATATCCGTTAAGGGGGAAGAGAATAGGACAAAATGAAATATTTTTCTAAGAAAGGCTTATATTTGATCAATAACGATATAGCGAGTTGTTTGTGTTTTAAAAGGATCTGCTTACGTTTACTCAAAAGAACAGTTTGAATATCAATGGAGTATTTGAAAGATGGGCGTTATGGAAATAATCGAGAAAGTTTAGCTTGTAAAAGAGCACAACCAAGCGTGAAATATAGGCACAGGTAAAATTGTTTTTGGTTCTCGAAGGAAAAACTTTATAGAAAATTATAGAGCTGATAAGATATTGGCTACATCTGGAATCTATTTTTTTTGAAAAAGATCATGCTGACCAAAACAGATGATAATGTTAGTGAATATGAAGGTAAAACTATTGTATTGTGGGAGTATCAACTATTCGAGCAAAGTAAGCCTTTGTAATGATAAAAAAATGTACTGGTAAAAAATGAACAAAAATGGCTTATAAAGCTTATGAATATGAATAAAAATCTTGTGGTGAGGGGAATTTGATGAAAAGAAAAGAGCATGTGTGAAAAAGCATATTTTATAGGTGCGCATGCTTATTCTGCCCCCGTTATAGAACCAGGGCTTTATCTTGTAGCAACGCCTATCGGAAATCTTGCAGATATTACGCTTCGTGCTTTGCAAGTGCTTGCAGGAATTGATATTTTAGCGTGTGAAGATACGCGGGTAACACGTGTTTTGTTGCAACGTTATGGTATTCAGAAAAAAACTTTTCTCTATCATGAACATAATGCGCAAAAAGCGGGTCCGAAGCTCTTAGCCGCTTTGGCAGAAAACAAAACGGTAGCGCTTGTTTCTGATGCGGGAACGCCACTTATTTCTGATCCCGGATTTCGATTGGTAGAAAAGGCACGTAAAGCTGGTCATAAAATTATTCCGATCCCTGGAGCATCAGCTCTTTTAGCCGCTCTTATACCAACAGGGCTTCCTACGGATAGCTTTTTCTTTGCAGGTTTTTTGAGTGCACGTAAAGCACAGCGTCAAAAACGATTGGAACAATTAAAAGAGATTCCAGCGACTTTGATTTTTTATGAATCACCACATCGTCTTGTTGAAACTTTACAGGATATGATCACGCTTTTTTCGGCAGATCGACCCGCCGCAATTTGTCGTGAATTAACAAAAAAGTTTGAAACAGTGGAGGCTTCCAATTTAGGAAATTTGTTGGAATCTTACAAAAAACAATCACATATTCGTGGAGAAATTGTTGTACTTGTTGGAGAATCATCTTCTTCTTTAAACGTAATGAGTGATCAAGAAGTTGATGAAATGTTATTAGAACTCTCGCGGACACATTCTGCTGCTCAAGCAGCAGCTTTGGTTGCAAAAAAGACCGGTTTTAAAAAGCAGGAACTTTTTCAGCGGTTAAATTTTTTAAAAAATGCATAAAATTAAGACTATACAAAAAAAACAGAGACAAAAGTCTTTTTATCGAGGAGTTCGTGCAGAAAAATTGGCAGCATGGTGGTTGCGTTGCAAAGGGTTTCACATTGCCGAAATGCGTTTTAAAACAAAATGTGGTGAAATTGATTTAATTGCACGACGTGGAAATTTGGTTTTAATCGTTGAAGTCAAAGCACGTTCAACATTAGCCGAAGCAATGGAAGCAGTTTCTCGAATAAATGAAAAGCGAATTGAGGCAGCAGCCGATATTTGGCTAGCACGGCAAAAGGATTACGCCTTTTTGTCTGTACGTTTTGATTTGATTGCAGTTTTACCTTGGCGTTGGCCACAGCATATCCCCGCATTTTTTACATCTAATAAATAAGAGGAGGCGCCAATTTTAACCATACCCAATAAAAAACGTTTCGTTTTTATATGCATATGCGTTAAAAAGTGTGTAACAATTTGAGCACTATAAGGAGCGAAATATGGATGATTATGAAAAGTTTGCAACAGGTTTGCTCATTGTTTTTGGAGCGCTAATTATTGGTGGTTTAATGGCAATGCATATTGTTCTTATGAATAAACCAGGTTTTTTATTTGCATTAGCCGCAGCTATTGTTGGTTGGTTTTCTGCTTTTGCTGTTCTATTTGATAAACCAAAAGTCTATTTGGGCTTGATTATTCTTGCTATTTTATGTGTTGCTTCCTCAATTAGCATCTATGTTAGTTAAAACACATAAACTGTTAATTGAGATTCCTTTTAAAATATAAAAATGAGGAAGAGAAATGAAACTTGGCTTTTTGGGAACGGGCACAATCAGTGCTTCAATGGTCAATGGCCTCATGACAAGCACCTTTGACGTTTCTTCCATTATTGTTTCACCTCGCAATGCACAAACAGCAGAGCATCTTTCACACACATATGATAAGGTTATGATTGCTGAAAATAACCAAATGTTGCTCGATGTGAGTGATTACGTTTTTCTTTGCTTGCCTAACCAAATTGCAGAAAACGTTTTGCGTTCTCTTCGCTTTCGTCCAGAACAGCTGGTTATTTCCGTACTTGCTATGGCAAAAGCAGCAGAAGTAGAAGAATGGATCAACCATAAAGTTTATCGTGCTGTTCCTCTACCTTTTGTTGCAGAGTGTAAAAATTTGACACCAATTTATCCCGATCATCCCTTTTTACGCGCTCTATTTGATGCATTGGGGGGTACATTGGTGCTGGATAAGGAAGAGCAGTTTAATCTTTTTATGACTGCTGGTTCACTTATGGGCATATATTTTAATTTTATAGAAACAGCCCATCAATGGTTTATAACACAGGGGTTAAAACAACAGCAATCAGCAGAATTTCTTACCATGATGTTTGGTAATCTTACAGATGAAATGCGTAAAATTATAGCAACGGATTGTGCTACATCTCTCGATTTTGTACTCCTTGAAAAAGAGTTTTCAACAAAGGGGGGAACAAATGAATTTTTGTCAAATTGTTTTTCTCATCAAGGGGGAAGACGTGCTTTAACAACAGCTATTGAAGCTACTTTTCAAAAAATAAATGCTTCTAAAAAGGCTTGACCAGCATTTTTTATCCTCTCAATAAGAGAAAGTTATTGATATTTTCATTGAGTTTTTCTTGAATATGGTTTGATAACATTACCTGCTATACATATTTCAAGAGCAAGATAAATGGGCTTTTAAAACACCCATCCCTTTAATTTAAGTAGATAGGGATAAATTTTCCGATTAATCTTCAAGATGCTTTTATCGCAAAAAAGTGATTGTTAAATATTTTTTACAACCTTTTACCATTTCCCTAAATTATTTTTATTTTCTATCTTCTTCTTTTCGCACCAATGCCAATATTTTTCCACCTCACTGCTCCAGCCGCTCCGATTGAGTCCCCCTTCAGATTACCCAAGTGCATGGCTCATTTTTTGTTTGTTTCACCTCTCGTACTCCACTCAAGCATTAAGGTTCCCTCTTTTCCTTACAAAAAAGCAACATTTTTCTGTCTTTCGTGATTGCATTTTGCAAATTCTTTTAAATAAACATATATTCAAAAGAGTTGATTTTTTATTTGATCAACAATTGTACGATACAGTTTAGCAAGCTCTTCACTAGACTTAGCAACAAAAATAGGGACGCCCTCATCTGAAGACAATCGTAAAGCTGGATCAAGCGGTATTTCTGCTAAGAAAGGGACCTCTCGACGTTCTGCTTCTGCCCGTGCACCACCATAGCCAAAAATATCGTAGCGTTTTCCTGTATCAGGAGCGATAAAACAACTCATATTCTCAATGAGTCCTAAAATAGGAACATTGACTTTCATGAACATTTCTATCGCTTTACGCGCATCAACTAAAGCAAGATCCTGAGGTGTAGAAACAACCAACGCACCCGTTAATTGTACCTGTTGCGCAAGCGTTAATTGTGCATCCCCTGTACCTGGCGGCATATCAACGACTAAAACGTCCAAAGGCCCCCATACAACATCTCGTAACAATTGCGTTACAGCTGCCATAACCATAGGACCACGCCATACCACCGGCTTTTCTTCCTCCACCAAAAATCCCATCGACATCAATTTAAGTCCAAATTTTTCAAGAGGTTGAATCTTTTTTTCTCCAATAAGCTGTGGTTTTTGATTAACAAGTCCTGTCAAACGTGGCAACGAAGGACCATAAATATCAGCATCCATCACCCCCGTCTTGAAACCAGAATCTTGTAAAGCTAAGGCGATATTTATTGCCATCGTAGATTTCCCGACCCCTCCTTTTCCAGAAGCAACAGCAATCACATGCCTCACACCTTCTATGGGCATTTTGATCGGTAAGAGATTTGCTCTCCGACTAGGTGCTGTCTTTGTTATTTTTTCTGCTGTAAGTGTAACAACAGCAGATTTCACTCCCTCCAAAGCACATACCACCTTTTCAGCAGAACGACGCAATGATTCCCATTTTTGCACACCTCCATCAGGAACTGTAATGGAAAAGAAAACCTTACCATCAGCAATCAATATTTCTGAAAGAAGACCCAACGACACAATATCGCTTTCAAGATCTGGTCCTTTGACTGTACGTAATACGTTGCGGACAGCCTCACTTGTGATAAGATCCATGTTCTTTCCTCTCTATAAAAATACCAGCAAATATAAGCATAAGAACGAAAAATACTTACAAGGTTCATCACCTGATAATTTTCTACTTTACTCAGCATTATAAAGTATACATCTCTTATCTCTTTAAAAATATGAAACCATCCTTAAAATAAAGAAGCTCAAACATAAAATCTGCTATAAAATCCTATCAATCACATTTGTGCTACAACCACTTTAATGAATATTCTGATAAAAATTTTGTAAAAACAAAAACTGAAAAAAACTCTTAATCTTAAAGGATATTTTAAATTGAGCATACAGTAATCAGTCACACCTTCTTTAATTCTTTAAGGCCCTAGCCATTTATGTTCTGTAGATTCAATCGTTATTTTCTAACACTCCTACAGTATTGTAAAAAAGCGTTACAAATAGTTATAAGGTGTTTTGTATTCTTTCAAGAGAGAGAAAAACAATCTAAGATTGACTTTTTTTATATTTTTCCTTATGGGTTAACAGCCGTATGATAGGATAAAATTGTTTATCTCGCGCATAACTACTCATAAAACGAAGATTAAGAAGGGCCGCACTCCGCGGTATTTAAATAAATGAAACGTACTTACCAACCCTCTAAACTTGTCCGTAAACGCCGCCATGGGTTTCGTGCACGCATGGCCACAGCTGGAGGACGTAAAGTTATTGCTGCAAGACGTGCTCGTGGACGTAAACGGCTTTCTGCTTAACCATTTAAATTTTCACAACCGTTGAGGATTGCTCATCGTTTCTTCGTTGTGAAACTTTTATTATGAACCTACAATGTCTGCTTGCAGGCATTTAATGAAATTGCGAAATATTCTTTTATGAAGAAAAAACATCCCTGCCGTATTCGCAAAAGAGCAGACTTTTTGGCTGTCCGTACAGGAGAAAAACGACGTGGTCCTTTATTTTTGCTCGAAGTTAAATCTCGTGAACAAACAGCAGAAAGAAAAGATTCTCTTTTTGCACGTGTAGGCTTCACTGTTACTCGTAAAAACGGTAATGCTGTGAAACGTAATCGTATTAAAAGGCGCTTGCGTGAGGCCGTGAGAGTTGGTGTAACAAACCACATGGAAGCAGGAACAGACTATGTCATTGTAGCGTACCGTGATGTGTTACATGCACCTTTTACATCCTTGATTAGTGAATTAAATCGGCGAATAAAACCAAAAATAAAACATCAGCAACAACAAGGGTGTACGGATGGAATATAACCGCAATTTCTTTATCGCTATTGGCTTATCTTTCGTAGTGCTCATCGCATGGCAATTTCTTCATGTTGCTCCCAAACAAGCAAAGTTACAAAAACAACAAGCTATCACACAGCAATTATCAAAACAACAATCAGCACTCTCTACTGATACGACAAATTTTTCTAACGATACCTCAACACACGAAGCAACATCGATCATTGATCAACCAATGACTCCTGAAATTCGAAAAGCTGTATTGGCCAAAACAGAGCGTATTGCGATCAAAACCAATGAACTTGAAGGCTCTATTAATCTTGTTGGTGCACAATTTGATGATCTTCACCTCAAAAAATATCGTTTAACAGTCGACAAAAAATCACCGGAAATCGATTTGTTAAATCCTAAAGGCTTCAAAACAACCTATCTTGCTGAGTTTGGTTTTACCAGCGCATCTTTGCCAGCAAAGGCTTTGCCACAATCTGATACACAATGGAAAATAGAGGGAAACAACACAACCCTGACCCCTTCAACACCCATCACTTTAATTTATAATAATGGGCAGGGACAAATCTTCCGGCGGACCCTTTCTGTTGATAATCATTTCATGTTTACCATTGAGGATTCTATCAGCAATGAAAGTGATCAACCAATACATCTCTCGTCCTATGCCCGCGTTGCACGTGCAGCACCACCAGAACATACAAATGCAACCTATTTACTTCATGAAGGTATGATAGGTATTGCAGGAGATTCGCTCAAAACTGAAAAATATAAAACCTTAGCAGAGCTTGATCCAAATCCTGATAATGGGCAAAAAAGCATGACTTTTTCCAAAGTAACAGGAGGTTGGATTGGTATTACCGATAAATATTGGGCTGTAGCAGTTATTCCCCCGCAAAATAAAGAATATACAAGCCGTTTTATTTATTTTGATCGTTTGCAAACGCATTATCAGTCTGACTTGCTAGGGTCGCTTTTAACGATTGCCCCAAATGAAACAAAAACTGTTACAAATCGTCTTTTTGCTGGTGCAAAACAAGTTGAAATTATTAATAATTATCAAAATGACCTAAAAATTAAAAAGTTTGCTCTTTTAATTGATTGGGGCTGGTTTGATTTCATCACCAAACCAATGTTTGCCCTCATTGATATTCTTTATAAGCAAACAGGAAATTTTGGTATCGCCATCCTTCTTGTCACAGTGCTCTTAAAAACACTTCTTTTCCCTCTAGCCAATAAATCTTATAAATCTATGGCGCGTATGAAACTTATACAACCGCGGTTGTTAGAAATAAAAGAAAAATATCCCGATGACCGAACCAAGCAGCAACAGGCAATAATAGATCTGTATAAAACTGAAAAAATTAATCCTCTTGCCGGTTGTTGGCCAATGTTGGTTCAATTTCCAATATTCTTTGCTCTTTATAAAGTTCTCTATATCACCATTGAAATGCGCCATGCACCTTTCTTTGGCTGGATTCAAGATTTAGCGGCACCTGATCCAACATCTCTTTTTAACTTGTTTGGTCTCTTGCCATACACAACGCCAACATTTCTTATGATTGGTGCATGGCCTTTGATTATGGGAATAACGATGTTTTTACAAATGCGTATGAATCCCGCTCCTCAAGACCAAACTCAAGCGATAATCTTCACATGGATGCCTGTCATCTTTACTTTTATGCTCGCCTCTTTTCCTGTTGGTCTTGTCATCTATTGGGCATGGAACAATATACTATCAATAATCCAGCAAAGTATCATGATGACACGCCAAGGTGTCAAAATTGAACTTTTTGATAATCTGAAATCCATGTGGAGAAAATCACCCAAAAAAGAAGTGCATTAATGACAAGAGATTCTTCCCTTTCTGGAATTTTTTCTCGCAATTGGATTTTTATTCGTGGTGTACCAGCAATACACTTTCTTCCCCCTGAAGGACCACCAGAAATTGCATTTGCAGGACGTTCCAATGTTGGAAAATCATCTTTAATCAACGCGCTCGTCCAACAAAAAAGCTTAGCACGTACCTCAAACACACCAGGACGGACTCAAGAGCTTAATTATTTTGTACCCGATGGCTTCAGTGGGCAGCTAGGAGATCTTCCCCCTCTAGCATTAGTAGATATGCCTGGCTATGGCTTCGCTGCTGCTCCTAAAAATCTGGTTGATGCGTGGACAAATTTGATTTTTAACTATTTACGGGGACGCACAACGCTAAAACGTGTGTATATCCTGATTGATTCACGCCACGGAATTAAAAATAATGATGAAGAGGTTCTTACTCTTCTTGATAAAGCCGCTGTTTCTTATCAAATTGTTTTGACAAAAAGCGATAAAATCAAATCAAAAGCCTTAGAAAAATTAATTATGATCACACAAACAAAGCTTCTCAAGCGCCCAGCAGCTTACCCTGAGCTTCTTGTAACCTCTTCAGAAAAAGCTCTCGGTTTAGAAGAATTACGTGCTGCCATTTTGCAAACCATCGCATAAGAGAACAGTTCCTAGTCATTAACAATTTATTAATTATAATTACTAGCAGCTACTAATGATCTTGTACTTCTAGTCAAGCATCTTTATAAAAATGATTACTTGAAAGAATTCTCTTCAACTCTATTTGATAGTGTAAATTATGCTGACACTTTTTCACTCTCCCCTATCCGCTGCCTCGCGCTTCATACGCCTCATTCTTGGAGAATATGGTGTAACCACTCAGCTGATTGAAGAACATGAATGGGCAAGAAGACACGAATTTCTAGCCCTCAATCCCGCTGGTCATGTTCCTGTTTTTCTCGATGAACACGAGGTTCCATTATCAGGTCCTCTTGTTATCTGCGAATATTTAGACGAAACACATGGAAGTTTACGACAAGAAAATAAGCTCTTTCCGGAAAATCCTTTAGAGCGTGCGGAAGTACGCCGTCTCAATGATTGGTTCTTAAATAAATTCGAAAATGAAGCAACGCGCCATATCGTACGAGAACGAATCCACAAACGTGAAATGCCACTTGCCATTGGCGGTGGTGCTCCTAATTCACAAATTTTACGCAATGCGCGTGCCAATATTTTACCCCATATGAACTATCTCAATTGGCTTTGTGCCTCTCGCGATAGCTTAGTGGGTTCTACCTTGTCCTATGCAGACCTAGCAGCCGCAGCCTCTATTTCTGTACTTGACTTTCTAGGGGAAATTGACTGGGAACAATCTCCTGCTGCCAAAGACTGGTATATGAGAATTAAATCACGCCCTTCTTTTCGTTCTCTTTTAACAGATCGCGTCCGCGGAATTGTTGCAAGTGCTCACTATGCAGATCTTGATTTCTAGCCTTCTCTCACAAACAAAAATAAAAGTGATATTCTATCTAAAGGATATTTATAGGTTTATGAATTTTTATGCATGCGTATAAACAATATAATAATACATTGATTTATGATCGTATTAAACAGAGAATAAAACCCATTATAATTGAATCACAAAAATCACTTTCTTATCGTGTCACAAAAAAAATCAGCACAGGGATAAAAAATACTTAAGAAAGGATTTTAAAGACTCTCTTTAAATACAAGAACTGTAGCATCATTGGAAGCTAGGCAAATAAAATAACAATACTTAACGCATGTTATACTCCATTCTTCCCAATATATGAAAAAACGCATTGCATAATATATATCCTATTTTCTCTATAATAAACAAAGCCTCATCATGCGTTTTTACAACATAACAATTTTTTCAACTGACTTTCCTAAAAGATGAAGAATCCGCCCAACTCTTGTATATAAACAATCCAACTTCTTGTTAGCCCCTTGTTTTTACCCCTTTTTACGTAATTTTATTTATGGATAACGTATTTATATACAATGATAAATAATCGTTTTCTTATGCGTCACAAATGGAATTGATGAGTGAAAATGACTAAGTTAAAACATTAAAGGCTAACAAAACGGATGATAATGCTGATTTGCTCTATTTATGAAGCATAAAGATAATGGCGCAGAATAGATTTTATATTATTCATGGATACTCTCTCGTGATACCACTCACGAGCACTATCATAAAATAAGTTTAGAAGAATTGATAAATATATTTCTTTAAGAAAAGCGTATGAATTGACAACATAGGTCTATTTTGTTTGGAAGATCTTATTTTGCATGAAGAACGCTCCCCTTTAAAGAACGAAAGAAACAAAAGCGTAAAGTAATACACAATCTTCATTAGATTTCATAAGCAAACCTTACTTAAGAATATTCATCACACACTCTAACGAAAAACATCTCTATTTAAATTTGTAGATCTTATATCACTTGCTCTAAACAACAGTGTTTTACAGCACAACAAGATAAATTAAAGCAGGAAAAAAATTTTCTATAAAGAAAAAGAACCATTGGAAAGAAGACAAGAATTTGCCTATACTGCACAGTAAAGTATCATAAGGAGATAAAAATGCGCCTTACAGTTGTTGGTGCAAATGGAAGAATGGGACGTGAACTCATTACAGCAATCCAGCAGAGGAAAGATGTAGAGCTTTGTGCTGTTCTTGTACGTAAAGGTTCACCGTTTGTAGGAAAAGATGCCAGTGCATTAATTGGTTCAGATTCTCTTGGGATTAGTATCACTGATGATCCCGAAAATGCCTTTTCTAATACAGAAGGTATTTTAGATTTTTCACAACCAGAAGCCAGCATTCTTTATGCTAACTACGCTGCTCAAAAAAGCCTTGTCCATATTATTGGCACCACAGGATTTAGCAAAAAAGAAGAAGAAAAAATTGCAGATTTTGCGAAATATACAACTATTGTCAAATCCGGGAATATGAGCCTTGGAATAAATCTTTTAGCCAACCTTGTAAAGAAAGCCGCTAAAGCATTAGAAGCCGATGATTTTGATATCGAAGTTTATGAAATGCATCACGCTAACAAAGTTGATGCTCCTTCTGGAACAGCCCTTCTTCTTGGCCAAGCAGCAGCTGAAGGACGCAATGTTATGTTTAAAAATGTGTGTGTCAACGAACGTAATGGTCATATAGGTAAACGCAAAAAAGGCACCATTGGCTTTTCCTGTTCACGTGGTGGGACAGTTGTTGGAGAACACAGTGTCATTTTTGCTGGTTCCAATGAGCGCATTGTTCTTTCACACACAGCGCAAGAACGCTCTATCTTTGCCAATGGCGCATTAAAAGCAGCTTTATGGGCACAAAATCATGAAAGCGGTCTTTATTCAATGTTCGATGTTTTGGGATTGAACGATGAATTTTAAACAATCAATAGAATAGAGGCAATTTATAATGGGACGCATACTTACACTAATTCGTCATGGACAAAGTGAATGGAATCTCAAAAACCTTTTTACCGGTTGGAAAGATCCCGATTTAACAGAAAAAGGTCATGCAGAAGCGATAGCAGCAGGAAAAAAACTGAAAGAATATGGTTTGAGGTTTGATATCGCTTATACATCTGCCTTACAGCGAGCTCAAAAAACCGCTCAGCACATTTTAGAGCAAATGGGACAATCAGATTTAGAAGTGATAAAAAATCCAGCATTAAATGAACGTAATTATGGTGATCTTTCTGGTTTAAATAAAGATGAAGTACGCCAACAATGGGGGCAGGAGCAAGTGCAAATGTGGCGCCGCTCCTATACGATTGCGCCACCGAATGGAGAAAGCCTACGCGATACCGGTGCGCGCATCTGGCCTTATTATCTTTACCATATCCAGCCTTATATTTTGCGCTCCCAAACTGTTTTGATCGCAGCACATGGAAATTCTCTTCGTGCTCTTATTATGGCGCTTGAAGGTCTCTCCAGTGAGGAAATTATATCTCAAGAATTAGCGACCGGCATTCCTATTATTTACACATTTAATCCGGATTCAACAATTTTATCAAAGACAGTCCTCACACCTTAAACTTCTAAAATCATGATCTCCCTCAAAAGTTCAATGCTATCGTTTTAAGCTGAAAAAATAAATTCTATAATTTTATTGACAGAGTTACTTCATGCACTTAGATGAATTTTATAAGCCCAGATGGCGGAATTGGTAGACGCGCAGGTTTCAGGTACCTGTGCCGTAAGGCGTGGAGGTTCGAGTCCTCTTTTGGGCACCATGCTCTTTTTTATCCAAAATAATTTATTGATTTTCCATATATTTTTTACAGTGAGGGACGCGTAAATAA
>NZ_JBHIQK010000010.1:0-85489 GCF_042196545.1 Bartonella sp. AC70YNML | reverse complement strand
AGGCGGCGTTGGCATCAATGCGCAACTGTCTCACAATTTCTCCCTTCATGGTGATGTAAGCTATCAACAAAAGCTTCGAAAAACCGGTATATCTAGTGCAAGCTTTTCAGGAGGAATACGTTATCAGTTTTAATACAAGGCTGTAAAAATAGCGTATTTCTTTTCTATGCATTAACAAAAAAGGCAGCACATCGTGTTGCCTTTTCGCTTTATAAATCCTAATAACACTACACTATCCCTCCTTAAGAGAGCCCTTGCTTTTTCTACTGCCTGTAAATCAACATCCACACCCAACGCCGCAGCATGTTTGAAACAAAGCTTGAGACGCATCAGTGCTGTATTAGCATCTCCAGCTTTTGTATGACAGATGGGAGCGAGGATATTGCGTATTTCTATTTGTGTAATCTCTGAAATAGGCAGACAGCCTAATTTGGGGAGAATATGGAGTTTTAAAGGTGAAAACCTGTTTCCATCTTTACCATCATTTTTTAATTCAGCTTTACGACTTTCAAAAGCATCTAAGGCAATGTTTTTTAAGTAATGGAGATTACGCATTGCCTCACGTTTTCGTTTCTCACGTTTTTTAATGGGATCATGACCATCACGAAGAACAGAACGCTATTGGGTTTGCCAATTCACGAGCTTGTTTTAAAGAGACATCTCTCAAAGCACCCAAGTCCATTTAGCGACAGCGCCCATGAATGGTATATGAATGGTATAACGGTAAATCCATTGAGTACCCCCATCTTTACGTTTGTGAAAGAGCAATCCGGCACCATCATTATATTTTCCAGCTCGTGGGTGTTGCTAAAGCCCTTGGCTCTTGAGACGATTCATAAGAGCCATTTTAGTCCTTTCTTATACATTTTTTACCCACACGCCCAGCCCCGCTTGTAGTATGCAAGAGAATGGTTTTTCTTGATTTAAGACAAACAGGTTTAAAATGAGAGAATCTTACGTTATTCAGAACTCTAACTCAATGAAAGTAACGCTAAATTATCATTATAAATCAGTATATTATACCATTTTTATCAAGATAAAAGATAAGGTATTTTTATCTAGAATATGTCACAAAGTATGCTGCCTTTTCGTACATGAAATCCATTTTTTCCTGAAGTGTTTTCTTTTCTACTTAAATACGCTTTTCTTCCTCTTCACATGGATTGCGCAGCTATTCATCATCGAATTTTCCCATAAAGCTAAGCAAAGTGTATTTCTAGATAATATAAAGATAACAGCATTAAGAATAAATCTTAAAAAATAGAAGATTTCTTGCTTTTTCACTTATGGAAGTACAACAACTTTACCGTTCAATTATGCTCTTCTTTGAAGATAGATATGGTGCAAATATGCACCATGGAGCTGTCCAAGCAAAGATGATATTAGAAAAATGAAAAGTTAACCACTGCACATTTAAAACAGATAGGAAACCTACAGCCACTCTCATTTATTCCAAAGGATATAGAAAATGAAAAAAAACATACCGGATAAATAATCAATCATAGCTTATAATATAAGAGCATAACAGTGTTTTCATATGGCTACACTCTTCCCTTATGATATCTGGACAGCAAATATCTCTAAAACTTCTATAAAAATACTATTAAAGTTATGCTGTAAAAATGTTAATTGCCTCAACAATCATTTGTCAAAAATTTGCAAAAAATAATCAGAGAACTAACCGTTTGAACCACAAACATAGTTTGTGTGCTAATGGTTTGATTTTTAACGACTTTTAACATATTGATAATCTTAAAATTAAATCAGACAGCCTCCCCAGTTAGTCCGGATAAGTAGGTATCTAACAAAAACTATTGTTAGGACCGTAGAAGACCATACCCCATCCTTATATAAGAAAGTGAACTTCCTTAAAAAACTTTGATATTGATGATACTAAACAGATTGGTATTCATTTTTACCTTAATCCGATAGATTCTGCCGTTAAAGGTGCGTTTAGCACAATACACAATTATCTCACAATTTAACTCTCTATATTGATGTAAACTATCAGAAAAAACTTTAAAAGACGTGTAGCCGAGACAAGTTTTTCTGATAGAATACGCTACCAATTTTAATATAAAAATTATAAAAAATAAGCATATTAATCCGTTTACTATTAACAAAAAAACGGACTGTATTTTTTTTATTTACAATCTATTATAGCAATAAAATAATTTCTTTCTTTACGATGTGTTGTCGCTATCTATAAAGATTTATTTACACTTCCATTGCTGGTTCTTCTAAACAAACAGTTTTGAGAAAATTAATGCATGAAAAGAAAATCTAACAACAAGCGCTTTATCTTTCATATACAAAATGCTCAAGAAAGCTAATTTTTTCATTTATAAAATGAAATCACTCAATAAAGTTCTTTTTATATCAATAAAAGATGTTTTAAATTGAATATTCAAAATATTGATTTATAATGATAATTTATCATTACTCATATTGAATTAAAATCTTGAATATCGTAATCTCTCTCATTTAAAACCTGTTCCATGTTGAACTAATCAAAATCATTCACTTGCACATTACAAGCAGAGCTGGCGTGTGAAGCAAAGTTATATAAGAAAAGCCTGAGAAGTCCTATAATGAACTGTCTCAAGTGCCAAGGGCTTATCACAAATATTGGGAGCTAGCAAAATGTGTGACGGGCTTGCTCTTTTATTAAGCGTAAAGGTATCGGCTTGCTCCTTCGTAAGCGTAAATATGATGGAACTCTACGGCTTTAGCGTTATAGCATTCATGAACACCGTCGCGAAATGGGCTGTGCTTCCTTAGAAAAATAGGCTTTGCTACCCTTAGCCTCCTTAAAGAAAGCCTGTGAATAGCCCCCCTCATCTCTTCTTCTTATAGCAGAAAAAATTTGCTGATCGTTTTGGTTAGTGCATCAAATAATACATCTCAACACTATAGAGCTTTTATAGCGATTATCTTTAATAGACAATTTTTAAATATCATACTTCATAGTGCTTTTAGCATAAGCTTAACCAAGCGAGGTTTTATGAAATCCACTTTTCTCAACTTTTTATGATCATGAAAAAAGTTTTTCTGAAGCAAAACTTCAAATCATAGAGAACACCATCAATATAATTCGTTTTGTTATTTACAATAAAAACATAATGATATAGAAACTGTCTGGGTACTTGCGCCATCAGGGGAATGAAGTAAGCATCAAAGCATACCAAATACTAAAGGCATATCTATGTGTAAGAAATATATTTATAAGAAAAATTTTTTGTTATGTACAATTGCTGGAACTTTGATTTTTTCTCATTTCGGTTCAACTTATGCAAATACATCGGCTCCTGAAACTCCTGGAATTTTTGGGAAGATTGAATTAAATAAGGGAGAAGAAAAGACTTTAAATAATGTTCTTGTCCGCGATAAAGGACCTGGAATATTAGCGCATGATAAAGCAGCTATCACAATTGTAAAATCAACAATACACACGGAAATGTCTGCACTTTCTGTATCAGCAGGTGGACGCATTCATGCTAAAGAAATTGAAGTCAATACAGTGTATAAAGGTTTAGAAACAAAGAATGGTATAATCGACGTCGAAGATTCAACCATAACCGTCCAACGAGGAGGTGCCGGTGGTATCGTTTTTTATGAAACAAAAGATTCTTCACTGAAAAGTGGAGAAAAAGTTGTCAATAAGATTGTTCTTAGCAATACAAAACTTCTTGTGAAAAACGGTACCGGTATTCTTGGTCCCTACTGCTCAAAAGCCGTTGCTGAAGTTCAACTTAAAGACTCAGAAATTCGATCTGACGTATTATTGAGAAATAAAACGAAACGTAAATATTATGATAACGATACTCTTCCTGTAACTTTAGCATTAACCGCTGATAATTCAACAATAGAGGGACGAGCAAGAACTTTAAAAGTCAATACAACGGTTTTGACTCTGAATAACAAGAGCAAATGGTACTTAAAGACCTCTCAAGAGGAAGTCGATACTGACTTTAATACGTTTAACTATGAGCTCAGTGATATTAAACAACGAACCCTTTCTACCGTTTCAGTACTGAATCTTAATAATAGTTCTATCATATTTAAGGTACCGCAAGGGCGGGAAAAAGATCATTATCATACCTTGTATGTAGGGCGAACAGCTGAGGTTCGTAGACCTGAGGGAAGTACAATCCCCGATATAGAAAGCACTTATAATACAGTTTACAATGCCACAGGCAATGCAAAAATTTATTTTAATATTGAATGGAGTGATGGTCTAGTAAAAGAACAGCAAAAAGCTGACCGCCTCCTTATTCATGGTGATGTATCAGGCAGCACAACAGTCCATATCAAGAACCTTGCGAAAGGTGAGATATTAAAAGCTGAAGATTCTGTTTCCTCGAATATGCGTGGTCTTTCAGTCATTCAAGTTTCTGGAAATGCAAATGAAGATTCCTTCAAACTTGCACACGGCTACACCACAATGGAGGGATTGCCCTATAAATATATACTCAAAGCCTATGGTCCAACATCCAGCCATGGGACAGCCGATAGCACACAAAGTCATTTTAGCGGAATATCACAAGAATCAAAAGAAAATACCCTCAAAGACTACACAATCTATACGATATCAGAATCAGGAAAAATGATTGAAGGCGTTTCACCAAAAGAGAAAGAAGCGCAAAATACCGGTTCATCATCCCTTGGACAAGCAAACAACGCACAAAACATTTTGGAAAAAAATCAAAATTTCTGGGATTTTCGCTTGCAAAATGCGACTCTCGATAATGAGGGAAAGATCAGAGCTCTCGTTCCTCAAGTGGCAAGCTATTTGTCCATGCCTAACGCACTATTCTCAGCTGGACTGGCTGATATAAACAATCAAAACACTTTACTCAACTCGATGCAGGAAAACACCTTTGAGACAAAAGATCATAAAAACAAAGGAATCTTATTCTCGACTTATGGAAATAAGATGACATTATCCTCTCACCGTACGCCATTACAATATGGCTATGGTGCCGATATTCACTATGCAGCTTTACAGGCAGGCATTACATTAGCAGCTCTAGAAGATCAAAACATGACCACCAATTTTGGTCTTTTAGGGACATATGGGAAATTAGCTTTCACCCCTAAAGACATGGAAGGTGCTGACAAGAGTACACTCAATAAATGGTCAATTGCTGCATATAGTGGGCTGCACCATAATAATGGGATATACATCCATGCACTCTTCTCCTATGGAATGCTCAAGGGAGATATCACCACAGCTCTCATAGGAAAGACTGCAGAATTGAAAAATGCTGATACATTCAGTGCATCAGCAACCATTGGACAAAAATTCGAAACCAGTAGGAACGGATTGGTCTTTGAACCACAAGCACAACTTGTTTATCAACGTCTCATGCTTGGCACACTCTCAGATGTCGATGGTTTTGATGTGGATATGGGAAATCCTTATCAATACTTAGTGCGTGTTGGTGGACGCTTAACGCAAACGAAGCTTTCTATTGAAAACGGCGATATTCTTTCTTTCTATGGTAAATTGAATATTGTTAAAGCTTTTTCTAACAATGGTACGATACAGATTGGTGAATCATTCCACCTTGATTCTATGGGAGCTGCCCTTGAAGGTGGACTTGGTGTAAATGCACAATTATCACAAAATATCGCACTTCATGCTGATGTTAACTATCAATATAAGCTTCAAAAAACAGGTATATCTGGAGCAAGCTTTTCAGGCGGAATACGCTATCAGTTTTAAGAAAAAGCAAAAAATAATTTATATTCTATTCATTTTAATAAAAGGCAGTACAAATGAGCTGCCTTTTTACAATCTATCGGAACGAACCGTCAATAACGATCTTTCTACCACCTTTCTTGAGCCAATTAATCTCACTCAAACCAAATGTAACAAAATCTGTTATCTCTAAATGAATACTGGATTCTCAAGAGAGCTGCCTTTTTGATTTATAAAAATCAAATGTTTTTAATAAATTTTTTTGTATTTTAAAACACGTAATAAATAATTTTCTGTGTAAGAAAATCAATTAAAAGCTTTTTGTAAGCGCACAACAATAGCTTCTCCAAAAACTTTGTAGAGTTTTCATAACAACAGCCTTAAGCAACAAACATCCTTGCAAAATATTTTGTTTCTTAACACTTTTAAACGGAATACTTATCAATCTAGCTTTTCTACAATTCATAGTTGCTCACTGCAATTTCTATTTTAAAAACTCTTCTAAAATCATTTTTTAAACGATAAAGAACAGGACGCAATATTTCGTTTTGTTGTTTACAATAAAAACATAATGATATAGAAACTGTCTGGGTACTTGCGCCATCAGGGGAATGAAGTAAGCATCAAAGCATACCAAATACTAAAGGCATATCTATGTGTAAGAAATATATTTATAAGAAAAATTTTTTGTTATGTACAATTGCTGGAACTTTGATTTTTTCTCATTTCGGTTCAACTTATGCAAATACATCAGCTCCTACAATGGTTATGGCTCGTGCGGATAAAGCAGGAGAAGAAAAAACCTTTAATAACGTTTTTATCCGCAGCGCATATACAACAGTGGTTGCTGATGACAAAGCCTTTATCACCATTACAAATTCAACAATGCGTTCAGACTCAAATTTATTTACCGCAACAACAGGTGGACGTATTCATGCTAAAAAAACTGTAGGAAAATCAAATTCCCGTGGTTTAGAAATTTCAAACGGCATCATCCATATTGAAGATTCAATCATTAATGTTTCCGGACATCACAAAAGTCGTGGTATCCTTTTTGATTACATCCCAAGTTCCCAAGTAAAAGAGGGCGAAAAAGTTATCAATAAAGCAATTCTTACCAACACAAAACTTCTTATTGAAAATGGTATTGGTATTCTAGGACCAGATTATGCAAAATCTGTTGCTGAGGTAGAACTTAAAAGTTCAGAAATTCGTTCTGATATATTATTAAAAAATAAAATCCCAGAAAACTCAAAAGATATCGATCCTCGCACTTTTATATTAAGCGCTGACAATTCGATTATAGAAGGACGAGCAAAGACTTTACCTCAAAATACAACGATTTTTACTCTCAACAATAACAGCAAGTGGTCCCTAAAGATTAGTCAATTTGAAGTAGACAAAGAATTTGACAGCTCTAAAGGATACTTGCTCACTGATATTAAACAACGTGCACAGTCTATTGTCTCAGTATTGAACCTTAATAATAGCTCTATTATATTTAATGCGCCGCATAAACTAGCAGACAATCAGTATCAGACCTTGCATGTGGGAAAACAGCCAATAGCTGAAGCTGCAAAAGCAGAGCAAAACAGAAGCTTCGATACAACAACGGTTTACAATGCATTGGGCAACGCAAGGATTTACTTTAATACCGAATGGAGTAATGGTCTTATAAAAGAACAACAAAAAACTGACCGTGTTCTCGTTCATGGTAATGTCTCAGGCACCACAACGATCTATTTCAACAATCTTTCAAAGCGTGCAGAACCATTCGATGATGATGAAGTTTCCATTCCTTTGAATGCGCGTGGTCTCTCACTTGTTCAGGTGTCTGGAAAAGCAGAGGAAGCCGCCTTCACGCTGGTAAATGGCTACACTACAATGGATGGATTACCCTATAAATATGTATTAAATGGCTATGGACCAACATCCAGCCGTGGGAGAGCTGACAAACAGCAAAGTCTTTTGCAAGAAAGTGAAGAGTTTTGGGATTTCCGTCTACAAAATGCGACTCTTGATGATGAAGGAAAAATCAAAGCTCTTGTTCCTCAAATGGCAAGCTATTTGGTTATGCATAATGCAGTATTCTCCTCTGGCTTGGCTGATATAAACAATCAAAATACACTGTTAGATAATATGCATTCAACAGTTTTTGGATTAGAAGGTCATAAACAAAAAGGGATATTTTTATCGACTTATGGCAACAAGATGACGTTATCTTCCAGCCGTAGTCCATTGGAATATGGTTATGGTGCTAATGTTCACTATGCTGCTATACAAGCAGGCATGACATTAACAACGTTAGAAAATCAAAATATAACCGCGAATCTTGGTCTTTTAGGCACATATGGAAAGCTCGCTTTTACGCCAAAGGACATGGAAGGTTCTGACAAAAGCATACTGGATAAATGGTCCTTTACGGCATATGGAAATCTCCACCATGACAATGGTCTCTATATTAATGCACTGTTCTCTTACGGCATTTTAAACGGACATATTACAACAGCCCTTATCGGCAACACCACAGAATTAAACAATACGGATACATTAAATATATCAGCTACCGTTGGACAAAAACTAGCAACTGGTGTTGAAGGGGTGTCCTTTGAACCACAAGTACAACTTATTTATCAACATATTGCCTTTGGCACTCTTTCAGATATTGATGGCTTCCAAGTTAATATAAAGACCCCTCATCAATGGTTGGTCCGTATTGGAGGTCGTTTAACAAAAACAATACTTCCTATTGAAAAAGATCGTGTTCTTTCTTTTTATGGTAAATTGAACGTCATTAAAGCTTTTGGTGAGAAAAATACAATTGATATTGTTGATTCTTTCCATCTTGATTCTATGGACTCTTCTCTTGAAGGTGGGCTTGGCATTAACGCGCAACTTTCTAAAAATATCGCACTTCATGCTGACGTTAATTACCAACATAAACTTCAAAAAGCTGGGTTCTCTGGAATTAATTTTTCCGGAGGAATGCGTTATCGCTTTTAAACAATTTTAGCTCTCTATTTTGACGCATAAGCAGCGCTGAGATGAAAACAGTGCTGCTTAACTACATTACAAAAAACCGTAATGTGTCAAAAAGTGGTTCATTTTTAGCAAAATAAAGAAAATATCTTAAGGAACATCTCTATGCATAAGAATCTTTTGTTATGTACAGCCGCTTGTGCTTTATTTTTTTCTTCTTTTAATTTCACATCTACCAGCACCGCCTCTGCTCTAAGCCCCCAGGAACGCCATGCCATTGAAGGGATTATGAAATTACCTGAACAATATCGCCATGTCATTGATTTAATAAACACACCAACACAAGCAGAAAAAAATCTTGAAAAGATAGCCTCTGGCGCCATGATGGAGGATAATTCGCACTTCAATCAAGCACTTGATGCCAATAACCAACGACGTGTTAATGCTGCGCGCCAAGAATGGATGAGCCAAGACAATCGTAATTGGTCTAAACTGCAAAATAAAGCAGAAATATTACATAAAGCAGTACAATTGGATAGTGCTTTACAAGGACAAAACAAGGAACTTTCCAATACTTTACGCAAAGCAGTATTAGAGACTTTGAACAACGATGGAATAACCAACGTGAAGAAAAAAGAAGAACCAACCCCTCCTGCATCTGAAGAGAATAAACAACCTCTTATTGACTCCAGCACAAGACAAAAACGCGCTAGTGATAAATTACCACCCGCTCACGTTGCTGCCCAACACAAGGACAATTCATTCACAAGAACAGATCATGGAATGAGACAGCCTAAAATAAATGAAAATTCGCAATCTGATATTGATCCCCAAACAAACACCACTTCCTCGGAATCAAAAACGACTCTTAATACATCAGAAAAAGCGCATATGAAATTGCTCCCAAAGGTTGAGAATACCGCTACCGCTGCGACAGAGAGCTCCTCTAAACTTACAGATGATGATAAAGCAACCGCAGCTTCTACTTCTCTTGATGGAACAGAAAAAAGCACAACTCTTACACCACAAGAAGAAAGTTCTTTAACCATGCCTATTGCGATGTTTGCCGTTGGGTTTAGTGATGTCAACAATCAAAATATCTTGTTAGACAATATGCAAATAACAATGTTTGAACCCAAAGATCATCCAGAGAGAGGCGTTTTCTTATCCTCTTATGGCAATAAAAGCACCTTTTCTTCTAAGGTTCAAGCAAAACAAGATGGTATCCAAGCAGATATTCGCTATGCTGCATTGCAAGCAGGAGCAACACTAATAGCGCTAAAAGATCAAAATATCAGCAGCAACTTTGGTCTTTTTGGAACATATGGGAAACTGTCTTTTACTCCTAAAAACAAGGAGAGCTTTCAAAAAAATATGTTTGATAAATGGTCACTCACCGCATATGGAAATATTCAGCATGACAGTGGCATCTATGCAAGTGCCTTTCTCTCTTACGGAATTTTCAAAGAAAATCACGCTACAACTCTCATCAAACATACCTCAAAAGTGAAGAATAGTAAAACATTAGGAGCCGCTGCAACTGTTGGTCAAAAACTGTCAACCAGTTTGGAAGGTGTAATCCTAGAACCGCAAGCACAACTTGTTTATCAACGTCTCATGCTTGGTTCTTTATCAGATAGGAGCTCTTTCTCAGATGACGATAACTCTAAAATAGACATAAGTAATCCTTATCAATGGCTGCTCCGTATTGGCGGACGTTTAACGCAAAACAAAGGACATGCTGTTTCTTTCTACGGCAAACTGAACATGATCAAAACTTTTAGTAAAAATTTTCAGCTTGCAGCTATGGGATCTTTAATCGAAGGTGGTTTTGGTATTCACACACACTTATCACAAAATATTCAGCTTCATAGTGATCTCAGCTATCAACATAAATTCAAAAAAGCTGGCATCTCTGCAATAAATATTTCCGCTGGAATGCGCTATCACTTTTAAAAATACTTGTATTCCTTATCTTGAAATATGAAGAGATCTCATTATGTTTCGTTTTGTCTCTTACAAAAGAGACATAATGAGGTCAAAGTTTTACTTTTTATGAGAGAGGGGGAAATATTTTAGGAATACATCCATATGAAAAAAAGCTTCTTACTATACACAGTTTCCGGAGTTCTGTTTTATTCTTCCAACAGTTTGTCTTATGCTATTCATGCTATGACTCCAACGATAGATCTCTCTTCTCCCCCGACAACATCTGACTCCAAAAGAACGATCATCCCCCCTCATCCTACCGGAAATGAACCTACAAAGTCTACTCCTACAAGCACTGTCGTTCCTCACATGCAACTTGGAGAAAAATTAAGGAGATATACACGCTCTTCATATGGAGAAACGACAAATTCTTCAACACACCCCCAATCATCTGAACACCCTACAAAGCCTAAAACCTCCACAGAATCTTCTGAACCTGGAACAATTACACAACCTGAAACACCCCCTAAAAACACAGAAACGTCCAAGGCTTCTTCTCAAAATTCTAAAGGAAAAACGACATTCCCAAATGTAACCATTGAAAATACAACTTCTTCCTCAAAACAAAAGCATAGGCATGCTCGAGAAAGTATACAAACATCAAAAACTAAAACGATAGAAAGTTTACAGTCTAGCCTTACAGCCACACAAAGCGATATTACACAATCACCATCGACAGAAATAGCTCCAACGAGAGAAGAAACTGCAACAACAAAGATAGTTTTAACAAAAGGAACAGCTTCAACAACAGGAATGGAAGCAAAATCGAGAAGGCGTTCAGGAGCCACCACCTCTTCTACAGATTCTTCCAGCGAAAAGACGCCTCCAAATTCTGCTGTCTCTTCACAATCAGAAGCGACACAATCTGCACCCAATTTACAACCAACACCTGCAAACTCTGAATCTACAAGAGCGGAATCTACAAAACCAGCAACAAAGCTATCACCAACGTCTAAAGAACCAGAACTCACACAGCCAACATCATCACGATCACCAGAATCTGTACGACCAACGCCCACACAACCCACATCTGCCCAAAAGGTATCTGGAAACTCTGAATCTACAGAGGCGGGCATTACAAGACCAACAGCAGAACAATCACCAGTGCCTAAAGAGTCAGAACGCATACAGCAAACATCTTTAAGAATAGAAACTGGAAAACCAGCATTGCAGGTACCACCAAAATCTGTAAAACCAGCGCCAGTGCAATCTTCATCTGCACAAAAAATGTATGAAAAACCAGAGATTGAAAAACCAATATCACCGATAAAACAATATGAAAAGTCTACACAAATTGAGGATATAAGCACTGGAGTTGAAGCTAAAAACGGTAAGACCATAACGTTACATAACAAAAAAATTCAAGACAATAGTTTTGCTGTACATGCAGAGGGAAATAATTCAAAAGTCAACATGATAGGGGGAACAGTTGATGCGCGTTTTGTTGCACTAAGCGTATCAGATGGTGGAGAAATTGATGCTACAGGCATTACTGCAACAGCAGAAACAGCTGCTTTGGTAAACATAGAGGGCACAATAAAACTTAAGGATTCAAGCGTACATGTCACGGGAAATTATGAAGCAGACGGTATTATTTTCCGCAACAATCCGTATAATGCCCCTAGAAAACGATATACACGCAATGCTAAAAAGAACACCAATGCCGTTCAAGAACAAGATGTAGCCAATATTGCTGATAAAGTAACCCTAGAGAATACAAAGCTTTTCGTTGAACATGGTAGCGGTATCAACCTTTATGGAACAGGCGTAAACGGAGAAGTCAACCTTAAAAATTCAGAAGTTCATGCCGATATTTTATTAAAAAATATCAAGAACGAAAGTGCCTCCACAAACACCATTACATTAGTTGCAGACCACTCTTCTTTAGAAGGTCGGGTAAGAACTTCTGAAGATAATAGAACAGTTTTTGATCTAAAAGAGAGGACGAAATGGCTTTTAAAGGCGAATAAAAATGTCACAAATAATGATAATATTTTAAATGACTATAGACAGTTTGGTGTTGATGAAAAATCATACTCTAATCTTTCTGAATTGCACCTTACAAACAGTGTCATTATGTTTGACAAGCCAGTGGAGGGACATTATCAAACTCTGTTTATAGGACCTAATCTTTCGCAAGAAGACGAAACAACTCACACAGCAGCGGTTTATAGTACAGCGGGTCTTGCAGAGATTTATGTAAACACTCAATGGGATAAACATTCTCCTATCACGGAACAACAAACTGATCGCGTTGTGATTAATGGCGATGTCTCAGGGAGTACTGTTGTTCACATCAATCTCCAAACCGATAGCTCTGCTATTTGGGAAGAACGCATGGCGTCACTTCCTTTAGGGACACATGGGATTTCAATCATTCAAGTTTCCGGACAAGCAAATGAAAATTCCTTCACGTTAGCAGAAAACTATACGACAATAGGTGAACAACCTTATAAATATGTACTCACAGGCTATAAACCAGGAACATCTCATGAGAGCCAAAATCTTTTTGGCAAAAATAATCATGATTTTTGGGATTTCCGCTTACAGAATGCCTACATTGATAAAGACAAAAAAGTTCGAGCCCTTTTACCACAGGTAGCAAACTATTTAACCATATCTAATACTTTATTTTCTGCTGGATTTACTGATGTAAACAATCAAAACACGTTGTTAGACAATATGCGCACAACAGTATTTGGGGCAAAAGACAATAAAAAGAATGGTATCTTTTTCTCTTCCTACGGCGAGAAGGTCACCCTATCTTCCAACCGCGATCCACTGCACTATGGTTATGGTGCTGATATAAACTATACTGCCTTACAATTAGGAGGCATATTAGCCGCCTTAGAAAGCAAAGACATAAGCGCATATTTTGGTCTTTTAGGAACGTACGGAAAGCTTGCCTTTACGCCAAAAGAGATGCAAGATTCTGAAAAGACAACGCTTGATAAATGGTCACTTACCGCTTATAGCGGCATCCAGCATAGCAATGGTATATATGTCAACGCTCTTCTTTCTTACGGAACCTTAAAAGGAAATATTACCACAGCTCTTGTTGGGAATGCCGCAAAATTAGATGGTACCGAGATGCTTAATATATCTGCAACCATTGGTCAGAAATTAGCAACCGATACAAAAGGGCTGGTCTTTGAACCACAAGCTCAATTCATTTATCAAAATCTCATATTTGATATTTTCTCAGATACCAATGGCTTAAAAGTAGACATGGGCAATCCACATCAATGGTTGATCCGTTTTGGTGGACGTTTAACAAAAACGATAATGGCTGTTGAAGAAAACAAGGCTGTTTCCTTCTATGGTAAAATGAATGTTATCAGAACTTTTGGCGATGGTAAAACAATAAAAATTGCTGATACCTTTCATGTTGATCCTACCGGCTCTTCAGTTGAGGGAGGCATGGGGGTGAATGCATATCTTTCTCAAAATATCGTACTAAACGCCGATATCAGCTATCGGCAAAAACTGCAAAAAGCCGGTGTATCTGGCACCAATTTTTCTGGCGGGATACGTTATCGTTTCTAAAGCAGAAGTTAATTTTAACTTAAATAAAAGGGCAGCACAAAGTGCTGCTTTTTTATTTAAGTTTATACATTTTTTAATTCTCAAAAATCATTATCACATCAAAGAAGATTTTGACTTATAATATTTCTTTTGCGTATTGAATAAAAAACTGAATACCATAACAATCTCTCATCAAAATACCCCACGCATAAAATTTTTATGTCTTATATTATGACCACACCTCAAGCGATAATGTTTTTATAGCACAACAGAATAAGCATTCATGCGGATTTTAAAAAAGTCAGCACCTTCTTCGCTGTAGACGCTCCATTTATTTTAGATGATGTGCATTTAATATACCTGCTATAAAGACTAGTATCTGGTATAAATTCTTAAAGGCATGTTTTTCCTCTAAAATCTCAATGCTACAGCAGCTCCATTATAAGACAAGATATTGATTTATAAAGACAATTAATTGTTTTCCATGTTAAATGAGAATCCAGAATATCGTTAGATTCTTTCATTTTAGACCTGTTCCATGTTGAAGCAACAAAAACCATATTTCTTACAAGTGACAAGAGGGAAGAGCCATGGGGATAAAAAACTATTAAGAAAAGATTAAAAATGCCTCTAATGAACTATCTCAAGTGCCAAGGGCTGTAGCAACATTGGGATCAAACAAAAAATATGACAGTGTTGAAAAATATAACAATATCAACTTGCTCTTTTATTAAGCATAAAGATGGTCGCGCCCTATAGATTTTATATTATTTCCATGGGAACTTTCTTATTATACCATTCACAAGCACCGTTGCATCAAAGATGTCGTTGCACTGCCCCACAAACACCATCCGAAATAGACTTGAGAGCTTAGATATCTCTTTAAAACAAGGCCGTGAATTAGGAATAACAAATCCATTCTATTTTGAGTATTTTGTTGAGTATGAAAGCCATCCCCCCAGTAAAAAACACAATAAAAAAAGCGTGAAACAATGTGTAATCTTCATTATTTAACAGATAGTGCTTTAGATACTTTTGAAAGACATAAGCTAAATTAAAGGACAGTGGTACAAAGGGAAGCTGATTTCTACCCTCTTTATTCTTTCCCAATAAGATCACCTCCCCATTTCAAATATTACGCCAACAAAGGTATCGCACTATATTCACTCAAATCTGGATGCTCTCTCCAATCTGGTATACAAAAACTAAAAACAGCAGAAGAGAATATTAAACCGCTTTAATTTTTGTCTCAAACATATAGATTTAAGCAACTAACCGCTTCATATCACCACACTTCAAAGGACAATACTTCATGAAGCTTAGGCAATATTCATCACATACTCTTCATCATTCATGCTTTTTGCTGACTTGGTGGTTATAGCAGAGTGAACGCACCCGATCCCATCACGAACTCGGCCGTGAAACGCTCCAGCGCTGATAATATTTTACCTTAAGGCAAGGGAGAGTAAGTCGCCGCCAGATCTGCTAAATGCATGCAAAAGACCAATGTATAAACCTTACATTACCACAGCCCCAAGGAAGCTGTTTTTAAGGCATCACAGGCTGGTCTAAATATTCTCTTGATCGCCTCTCCCCCTAAACTAAAAAATGAAGCTCCCTATTAACTCAGTCTGCAAACAATGCTCTGTAAATAATCCGCCTTCTCTGAGTTCTCTTCCGGCCAGCTTCTCACCGCATGCGGTTCACATCACGATACCTTTAAAAATACTGTTTTAAGAACAGCGTTTTACAGTACATCAGGATAATAATTTAAATACCAAAATGCGCTTAAAACAAGTCTACTCACTAAACGCACTATTTATCCAAATCAACTGCCCCACCTAATCATTGTCATTAGTTAGAACAGCCCGTATTAATCAGATTTGAATTTATTCCTCTATTTCTTTTGCACGTCCAGATAGTTGTATAGCTTTAGAAAGATCATTAACTGCATTTAAATGTGTTTGAAGTAATTCACTATTACGCTGTAATTTTTCTTGTAAATCAGACAACAAACTTTCAACCTCATGCTCAATATCTTGATTCATGTAGCGCTTCACATCACTCATGGATTTATTAAGATCACGCAAACCACGTATTTTACGCAAATTTATTTCTTCGTAATCTGGAACACCACTGCTCTCTAGCATATTGCTTTCATAATCAACAACTTGAGCTAATCCTTTAACAGCAGCAACAAATTTTGTCATCGCCCAATCACGATCAATAAGGTTGTTATCAAGAACTTTTGCTTTTGCCGCAAAACTATCATCACCATATTGCACTACAGACATTTTTACTTCCCCTTCAACACTATTGTTCAATCTTACTTTCAAATGAGGGAGATTAAACAGGTTCTCTTCAATGCTGATACACTCAACCAAGCTCGTAATCGAACATTGCTACAACAGCACGACAATCCTTCAAAGTGTATACCACTTCAACTTTTAACGCGTTCTCTCAAATATTTTTTCTTTGCTCCAAAACCATCATTGTGGCTATACTAATCCATCAAAACGCTATAAACTCAAACCTTACAGCAATATCGAAACTTCCATATTTGCTCTGTCTATTTCGCCTTGCCGATTTTATCTTTGCCGATTTTATCACGAGCTCATCTTCAATAGAAAATAACAATGCTTTCACGAGAACTTCAGCCACAAAAATATCTGCCGACAAAAAACCGCAGTCTATCTTGCAGCATATAAAGACTTAAGCCCATCAAAAATTTCAGCATTTTACTGATAGAAGCACTTTACCCTCCATAACCTCATGGCTCTCTCTGCACTTAAACTTGTACACCTTCTGGCACCCCATAAGATGGCGCCCGACAAGATCAATTTGCACCCATTCAAAAGGACACCCCCCTCTCCCATACTCTTTCTGCACACATGCAGTATTTTGCATAAAACACAAAAAGAATGCTCTTTTGAACAGATCAGCCATACAGCAATATAAAAAAAGACACCTTAAAATAGCTAAACAGCCATCAATCTTCCTTTTTTAAATTATCATTCGCTTTTCTTTGCAATGAACGACTATATAAGATTTTTTGAACCTTTTCAAGAGTTTCTTAGCCAATCAGTTCGATACGTCTTCAATCGCATATTCACGCGCTTGTTTTAAAGAAATATCTCTTAAGTGCACCCAAGCCTATTTAGCACCGCGGCCCATGAATGCATGAATGGTACAATGATAAATCTTCCATGACATGTATAAAATCCATTGAGCACTTTCCATCTTTACGCTTAATAAAAGAAGCAAGCCAGCACCATCACATATTTTTCTAACCCCTTATGTTCTGATACCCTTGGCACTTAAGACGGTTCATAAAGCGTGGCCTTTCTTGTATAATTTCTCTGCGCATGGGCGCTCCCTGCTTGTAACTGCAAAAGACATGGTTTTGGTTAATTCACCACGAAACAGATTTGGAATGAAAAAAATTCCAGTATTCAGGGATCTAATTCAAGTTGAATAACGATAGATTATCATTATAAATAAAAACATTATACAATTAATAATGCTTAACGCTCCCCCCATTGATATTTTCAGAATTTTCACAGCATCTTCCTATAGATTATTTCATTCCATAACACATTTTTCTCTTAATATCGCGACTTTACATGCGCTACTGGTATAAAAACAGAGAAACAATCATTTTATAATCAAGGTACAATTTTTGTTACGATCTTTCTCTCGTTTAACCTTTTAAATGCGGCTCTTCTCTTTCATAATCATCACATTTCAAATCTATTCCATGTTGAATAAATTAAAATCACTTGCTTGCACATCACAAACAACGCCTTGATGTGTTGATAAAATACGCTGAAAGAAAAATGCCTCTTATGAACCTTAGCAAATGCCCAGAACTATAATAAACATTGGAAGCAAGCATACGATAATTGTGACTTGCTCTTTTATAAGTATAAAGATGATAGCATTCTATAAATTTTTATATTATTCAAATTTTATATTATTTCACGAGAGCTTTACTGTTATACTATTCACATTTACCGTTATGCCATTTACGAGTGTCATCGTAAAATGTCTGTCGTGTGCGTTGAGAGATGTTTCTTTAAAACAAGTACATAAATATGCAATACAAATATACGAATATACAACATAAGTATATTTCGTTTGGAGCGTTCTTTACTTTTGTGCAAAATATGCCCCATTAGAGCAGCATTAACCAATCTTGCTATGAGATAAACGATCAGAAAACATTTTTGTCTTCCGCCGCTCACCTTAAAGAACCAAGATCTTAACTCAATCGGCTCTGTACGCAGTCCGAATTTTTGTCAAACGCTCTTCTCTTGACTTTCCCCTCATCTGATTCACTTAAACGAAAATCTCAACAAATAAACCTACGAATATTCATCGTACACTAAAAAATACTTAAACGTTCCAAGAAAACTTATATGTCTTATATTACCGTTATAAATGACAGTGCTTTATAGCATAACAGGATAAAAAAGTTTCCAGAAACACAAAACTTACAAAATCAATCAATAGTCCTTTTAAAACTTTCTTTTTTAGTATTCACAATACTCCAACTCCTTAAGCTTTTATAAACAAAGGAACGATTTTAAGCTTGCCGAATATGTTGTATCAGAATATATTACAGATTGTAACATATTGTTATTCATAAAATCACCTCAAAAAGAACAGAAAGAGGTTTTTATGGCTGATCTCGTAAAAGCCGCTATGCTTTATTCAACCTTGATTATCACCATCAATGCTTTTGTTGTTATTTTAATTCTCGTAATAGAAATATACTAATACTCTCTTGGCTTTTTATAATCTGTGCAAATGAGCATCTTAATTTCACATAAGAGCAAAGCAAAATTTTAATTCTACAGATAAACCACACATCCAACTTCAAACATCGCTTGCAACTATTTGAGGGTAAACTCTGCTTTTTGTATGCATTTTTAACCATCATTGTCCGTCTTTTCACGCTATCTTGAATCTCAACTTCATTCCCAGCTTAAAAAACGAAATTTTCTACCAGATCCGATCTGTAAATAATTTGTCTCCTTATTGAGTAAGTTCCTTTTTCTTCCCCCCTTCAGTGCATATCACAATCCTAAAGGATAATATTTCATGAAGCTTATGATAAATCCATTGAACACCATCTTTACCCTTATGAGAAAATAAACCAGCAGCATCAAACACTTTTCCAGCCCCAAATGTTGCAACAACCTTTAGCACTTGAGATCGTTTATAAGAGGCATTTTTACTTCTTTCTCCAACAGTTTTTATCTACACGGCTCTCCATGCTTGTACCATGCAAGAAGATGGTTTTAATTAATTCAACCGAGAACAGATTTGGAATAAGAGAAGCTTACGTTATTCGAGATCCTTATTTAACATAATAATAATTAAGTTATTTTTATAAATCAAAGTGTTATTTATAAAAACATTTATCACACACTCAAGAACAAAAAACACCTCATACGTAAAGTTTTATATGAGCTCCACTGCTCAACATGATAATATAACGACACAATTAAGATAAAAAAATAATAAGGAAAGACCTTGCAAACTCAGAAAAGAGAGGAGAAAAATGAAAAGATGTGGAGAGCGCTCAATTCCTCACACATCCGGCAAAACCGTCCTAGCAAAACAGCCTCACAACTTAACTAATGTTATAATATTCTCAAATCAAAAGCAATTTTTTTAAAATAGTTTGAGAAAAACATTTGAGTATGAAACGATAATAATTCCATTCAGAATGTTTTTCTCTTTATTAAAACAGAGAAAAGTAATTTCCAAACAAATGTTTCCTCCGAATTTTTCCGAAATTAGCCGCAACGCTTAAAGACGATCTTAGTGTTATGAAACATTTATTTGTGATAAACGCAAAAAAACACCCCAAAGATAAATTTAATCTCATATTTTAAATACATGTAACCAAAACATTAAAAAATTAGCAGTAACACGTAACAACTCATTGGGAGGCAATACTATCTACAATTGAAAGCACTTTTGGGCTTAACAATGACAGTATAGCATCCGTTTATACAAAGAGTACTAAGCGTAAAAGACTAATTCTTGAAGCCATAAAAAGACTCTCTAAAAGTTAGAGATAGCCTAAAAACGCAATAGAATCAATAACTAAACAATTCTTTATTTATTAAACTGTATGTTTTTAATTAATGCCAAACATAAGTTCCATATATGCTTGTCTGGCATGTTGGCAATTTTTAGATTTCTCCATAGAAGATTGATCCAGCTTTTCACATTTTTTTGCCCACTCTTCGAGTAATGTTTTATCTTTCTTAAATTCCGCTACGCTGTAGTTTTTTTCACAACCAGCAACGACAAGTCCAGTACAAACCAGCAATGCTGTAATAATAACTTTATTCATAAATAAATTCCCCTTTTTTCAAATTTACAAAGTTTAGGACACAATTTAGGGCCTTAAAAAAAGTTCTATATATGCTTGTCGAAGGTTTTTACAATTTTGAGAGGATTTGAGCGGTGAATCATCCTTCTCACATTTCTTTGCCCATTCCTCGTATAATTTTTCATTTGTTTTAAATTCTTTTACACTATAAGTTTTTTCACAACCAGTAACAGCAAGTCCAGTACAAAGGAGCAATGCTGTAATAATGACTTTATTCATGATTTAATTCCCTTCTTTTTTATCTTCAGTTTTTTCTTGGTCGTCCTTTCCAGAGCCGAAAATTCCCCATTTTTTACGAGTTTCTAATTCAGCTTGTTCTGCGTTTTTACAATTTTTTGAATCAAAACTTCCTGCAATAAAACATTTCTCTAACCACTGATTGAGTAATTTGGGATCTTTCTTAAACTCTGCTACGCTATAAGTTTTTTCACAACCAGCAACGACAAATCCCACGCAAAGCAGTAGCGCTGTTATAATGATCTTGTTCATGATTTAACCCCTCTCTTTGTTTTATATTTTATTAACAATATCTTTGGGTTCACATCCCCTCCTATATTGTGACCTTGCGTCTAACTTTCCTTTGCAAATACGTACACTTCCAACGCAAACATATTAAATCATGAAAACTGCTTTCATTTATCAGACTTGCATTTGTAACATTATCTGCACGGCTGCTCTTTGTATTTGAAGTGTTAAAACTTCAGCAAAAATTCTGATATCTTGACATTCTCAAAAAGCTTTTTAATCATTTCTTTTCCTTCAAGAACCTCTTGGTAACGAGAAACAGTACGAATATCTTACCCAAAATTCGTTATGCCTATACCCATTGCAAATTCCCTGCAAACGAAAGAATACACCTTTTAATCAACTAATTGCGCTCTTATCATTTCTAAACCACCGGAAAAGAAAGCTTTAAGTCCCCCCCTGCACTTTTTAAAAGCCAATAGAAATGCTAAAAAAGCAATCTTATACATTTCCAATTGAAGAAAAAAGCCTATTGCCTTGTATATCATTACGAATGGCATTAACTATTTAAGACTATAAAATCATATAAATGTAAGAAATATTGTCTATAGTATACTCAATGACTTCTTTTGTTTATTAGGAAAAATTATAGCGCGTCAATATCAGTAAATTTTACTTATTTTTATTCCCCCCCCTTTATAAACATGAATATAATTTAATAAAATGGATTGCTGCATAACAGAAAAAAATAATCAACGCTACTCTTAATTACATTATTACATTATTACATTATTTACCCATGTATTAAGTAAAATAAACAAAAATAACCTGATGTTTAAAATCATTATCAAGATAATTTTTATGGAAGAATAAACTTATCTATTCATCTAGAGATATAAGATAATAAGTAGTATGATGATTATCACATTTATAGGGAAAAGTTTGAAATGGAGAATTTTTCGCAAACACATAGCTCTTTCATAAGATGATACAGAACCTTATGAAAAACAACTTAAATGAAGCAACCATCGTGAAAAAGGAAGAGCGCTTTTATTATTAACTTCGTATAAAAACAATCGATATCATCTCTAGAAAAAGCACTCAAACCAACGAAATTATCGTATCATTTTTTACACTTTTCCGTATTTTTGTGAAAGCAATTCGCGGACCTCATCAGCTATTTTAGTTCCACGACTTGCACAACTGACCTTAATCAACCGATGCAAACTTTCTGGTATATCAATCGTAAGGCGCTTCATCCCTCCATTCATGCTCCCTTTGTGGCTTCCTACCCATGCATCCGCTGTTAAAGGAATTGATTTATTCGTTGGTTTTGTGCCGATTTTAATTTTTTTATTCATCGCGCTAACTCCTTGATTTCCGCTGCAACCGCTTCAATCTCTGCTGCTGCTGGTCCTTGCTCATCAACTTCATAAACCGCCTTCCCCTGTGCTGCTGCTTCTGCAAAAATCACGCGCTGCGCAACGCTAGAAGAAAGAACATGCACGTGGTATATGCCAAGAGCTTCGTTCACATCACGCCCTATCGCTGTATTGACGATTTTACGATTAATGACAAAAGCAGATTTAAGATTTTCTTTATAAACACGTGCTTCATCAATCAGCTTTACAATTCCATCCGCTGCCCAAATATCATAGGGACTAGGCAAAACAGGGATAAGCACCAAATCCGAAGCCATAAGAGCACTACGAGCAAGATCAGTTACACGCGGAGGGCCATCGATAATAATATGATCATAACCATGCCCAATCTGTGTAATCTCTTTGTGAACCGTTGCACGCGGTAAACCAATAACCGAAAACAAAGGTGCATCTTCACGTGCAGCAGCCCAATCCAATGCGCTTCCCTGTGGATCAACATCAATAAGCAATACACGTGCACCAGTACGTGCAAAACTGGCGGCAAGATTAACACTCAACGTCGTTTTTCCGACACCTCCCTTTTGATTCAAAAGTCCAATGATCATCCATTACGCCTTTCAGTATTATCGTTTTTACGATAATACTGAAAATAACAAAAGAAGCAAGCATTCAACACATGAAAAACAACTACTTCTCCCATTTTTAGGATAAAAACGACACCACCCAATTTTATCTTTATAATATTCTTTTAACTTTTAGCATTGAGCGAAATATTATAAAAATAATATTCTTGAGGATAAGAAAAATTTAAACACGAAACACGCTCTTCTTCCCCACCCTAAAACAAAGATTTTTAAATCCATGTCGATCTGTAAACAATGCTCTGTAAATGATCCAGCTTCTTATTTTGCGCCGGCCTTTTGGGCTTCTCCTTTCATGCAATCCACTTAATGCAACTCTACAAACAAGCTCCACTCTGAATATACAACAAACTATAAGGAGAATTCATTGTTTCGCACGTTGAATGAGAGAGCCGAAATCAGGAAGATTCTCTCATTTCATACCTCTTATATTAAATTAATCAAAATCATATCTCTTGTACGTACAAGCAGGGCTGGCGTGTGAGTAAAACTGTACAAGAAAGGATTTAAAATGCTTCTTATGCAGAATCTCAAGTACCAAGAACTATTACAATATTGGGGGTTGGCAAATATAACAATGGTACCGACTTCCTTCTTCATAAGCGTAAAGAGAGTGGTGATCCGTGAATTTTATACTCTTTGACGCTCGACAGAGTAAAATGGGCTTAAGAGAAATAAGGATACCTCTAGCAAGCGTGTAAACAAACAACACAATGAAATGTCTATGCTGAGTAAACACTATAGATTATCCATAAAGACCAAACATCCGTCTTTTATAAGATCGCATAACGAACATGTTGCGGAATGAGATATTTTGCATCTTAAAGCTCGTTTTTCCCAAATAGATCTTCTCGACAAAAAGAATATTTTTGTTAAGATGCCACTGAAAAACTTACCTTCATTATCTTCTTTCTATATAACAGACCAGAGGGTATCGTGAAGATCGTGCAATTGGGAATAAACAAAAATGAATTTACAACAAATTGAACCTGATATTTTTATCAGTGCACAAATTAGCATAGAAAATATCAAAACATTGGCACAAGCTGGTTTTAAAACAATTATCTGTAACCGCCCCGATCACGAAGAGCTCCATCAACCTGACTTTTCTAGCATTAAAACGGTCGCAAATGAATATGGCATAAAAGCCTATCACATTCCCATTTCTCCTCCAACTATAGAAAAATCAGCTGTTGAAGCCATGCAAACAATTTTAAAAACAGCCTCTCTGCCTCTTCTTGCCTATTGTCATCACGGATCACGCTCGCTGCATCTTTATCGTTTAGCGCATCTTTAAACAGAGGGTATGCACACTTCCTCCTCGCCTTAAAAGACAAAAATTCTTAAATACACATCGATTTTTAACAAACAATCTGTCAATAATCTTTGTCTTGCGCCTTTCCCTTGGCTTGCCTCTTCATAAAACTCTACAAGCAAGCTTTGCTCCTTAATATACAACAAGCATGCACACCCGAAGCCATAAAAATGCATGAAAATGCATATGATGATCAAAGAAAATTATTTTCACCTCACTTTTTATCACTGCTCCACCTTCTTTTTCTCTTCCTTTACCAATACGAGCTCATTCGTACGCCACAGACACCTAAAACGACAGTAAAACCACTAAGAAAACCCCATATTCCGAATAAAAGGCATGCAGAGTATTTTATAAAAAAACCGTAAGCCATAATCTATGATTAACTACAACATATTGATTTATAACAATTAATTATTTTGCACATTGAGTAAAAAATCCTAATGCCGTAAGATTCTCTCAAGTCTATTTATAGTGAATCAATCAAAAGCGTGTTTCTTACATGTCACAAGCAGGAAGTGTTCATGTGAAATAAAACGAGTTAAGAACAAACTCTCATAAACGCTCTCAAATAGCTAAGGCTGTACAAAACTGAAAGCTTGTCAATATAACTGATGGTGTCGGATTCTCTTTTATTAGGCATAAAGATGATAGCGCTCAACGAAACTTGCATGATACCATTCATGAGAGCCATCATGAAAATGAATATGAGAAGCGTTGAGAGATATTTCTTTAAAAGAAGCGCATAAATTAGTAAAACAAGGACATTCCAGCATTTTATTTTACCTGTGGGATCTGATATCCTATTCAAAGAACAACAAAAGCCTGAAGCTGTTATTTTCATGATTTAAGAGATATTGCTCTGGACACTTTTGAAAGTAGCAAAGCCAAATTTAAAAAAGACAGTCATCTGGACTGATTTTCCCTTGATAACTTCATATTTTTTTCCAATAAGGCTGTAAACCGATTTCAGAGATTACGCAAATGGATAATGCAATAGGGCTCTCCTCATCTAGCATACAAAAGCTGTAACAGTAGAAAGAGCATTAAAGCGCCTTAATTTTTATCTCAAACATATTGCTGCATTGGGGATCGCTAAAGAAAAAGTTTTATGAGAAAAATAATACGATAAAGTCATGAATAGACCGAACATAGACTGGAAAGATGTTCTAACTTTTATCCAATACTTCTACCAAAAAACAACAAAACATTATTGGCTTTGTGTTTTCATATCCTTACAAGACTGTCTTTCCTTTGCATTATAGGCCTTACCTTTGTGAAGGACAAAGGAAATATATGGATAGTTCTTAGCTTGAGAATCTAAAAGATTGACATATTACGACAACAAAATTGTACCTTTATCCATCAAAAGCATTAGAAATTTTGAAACAAATATACCTGCTTTCTCGCAATGATTTCTTTTTATCTGCAATCAATCGCAGTCTCCTTAATATGTATTCCCCATCACAACATATGAGAGAAACGAGACTTAAAGCCTTTCTCATCAGCTTCATTCTCATTGACGCGATTGGTTAACACGAAAGCCGCTGCTGACCATTGATCTACTTTACGAGACTCGACAAACTAAAACCCGCTTAAAAATTTTCATCATACGACGAACAAAAAATACTACATGCGTAAAGTTTTACATGAGCCAAATATCATTATAAAAGGCGATATAGTATAAACGGCATAATAAGACAAATCAGAAAAAAGAAGCAATAAACTTTAAAATAAAAAAACATCAATTTTAAAAACAGCATTTCTCTCTTTTCACAATTTATTATCATTGCCCAATACTCTTGGTACTTATTCATTTACTACATCTTGCATCATGGATCTTAACGGATCAGAAAGAAACATGCCGTAAACTTTTGGATGATAATAAAAGCCCTCAAATGAACTTTGAAAAAAATGATGCCAAAATCAGATCTTCAGATATTCGATTCTCCCTCTCAACAACGGAAAAAACATATATTCCACGACGTTTTGGAATATATCTTTGTGATTATAATCACTTTAAGTGCTATTTTTACAGCTCTTCTCTCTTTTTCAGATAAATTTAGAACATATTTTTAAAAGTAAGCAGTCTGTCCAACGTTGATAATGGTTGTACTGTTTTTAAAATTTCTTTTGCTTTCTTTTCATCACGATGCATTTGGGCAATCAAAGGTTCAAGTCCATCAAACTTTTCTTGTCCTCGCAAAAACTGGAAAAAAGAAACGGTACAATTTTCCCCATAAAGGTCGTCGTTAAAGTCAAACAAATAGGTTTCCAAAAGGGGCGCCCCATCCTTAACAACCGTTGGACGACAACCAAAGCTTGCAACACCATCATACAAAACACCGTTCGCACGACGCAAACGTACCGCATAAACACCATGAGCCAAACGAACTTGGGGAGGCAACATTTGATTAGCGGTAGGAAATCCCAAAAGACGTCCAAGTTTTTCACCTTGAATAATATTGGAGCATATCCGATAGTGATACCCTAACAAATGGGCTGCTTTGTCCACTTCCCCTTGTGAGAGAAGTTGCCGAATAAAACTCGAGGAAATAATCAAAGATTGTGATTCTTGAGGACGAGCAACGCAAGGAACTTGCACAACCTCAAATCCATATTTCTCTCCCCTTTTGCAAAGAAGATGTACATTTCCACTTTTCTGATGACCAAATTGAAAATTTTCGCCTGTCACCACAACTGAAACATCAAAAACTTCCTTTAAAAAAGACTTAATAAATTCGTCCGCTGAAAGAGCGGCAAACTGTGCATCAAAGGGCTGTTCAATCACACCATTAAAGCCAAGGGTTTTAAAAATTTCAGCTTTTTCAGCTGCCTCTGTCAAACGATAGACAGGAGTTGAATGTTGAAAAAAACTTCTTGGATGTGGTTCAAAGGTTAAAACAACGGCTGGTTTCTTTTTTATCCGCGCAAAGTCAAGTGCTTTTTGCAACACCACCTGATGCCCACAATGAACACCATCAAAATTTCCAAGTGCCAACACTGCTCCCCGCCAAGCCGAGGGAAACATATGAATTCCCTGAAGACGCAAAAAATTAGTCATTACTGAAGTGCCCACATGATTGCTTGTGGTTTATAACCATGATGTTCAAGAAAAGAATGCAAAGCTTGCTTATCAACCACACCATTTTGCGTATAATCATAATGATGAATCCCCCCCATAATATAAAGGGCATCAAGACCAAAGTGAGCCGCTCCCTTAATATCCGTTAAAAGACCATCACCAATAGCTAAAACTTGACTTTTTTCTACTGTTCCCCGTATTTTTTGAAGTTTTTCAAAGGCACATTCATAAATAGGCTCGTGAGGTTTTCCAGCAATGCGCACTTCCCCTCCTAATTGTTGGTAAAGACGAGCCAATGCACCAGCGCACCAAAATTCTTTATTTCCATAATGGACAATCACATCTGGGTTCGCACAAATAAAAGGTAAATTCCGCGCCCGCATACGAAGAAACATCTCCTCATAAGCAGAGGGTTCTTCGTCAAAATCTTCAAGAAAACCGCTACAGACGACAACAGAAGCCTCCCATTCTTCAACAAATTCACACTCTAACCCTTCAAACAGCACCAAATCACGTTGTGAACCAATGAAAAAAACTTTACGTGGAGCATTCTGAATGAGATCGCGCGTTACATCCCCTGAGGTGATAATGGCATCATAATAGTCGCTATGAACATTCATACTTTGTAATTGAGCAGCAACATCTTCCCGTAGCCGAGGGGAGTTGGTTAATAAAATGACAGTTTTTCCCATTTGTCGGATTTTATACAACGCCTTCAACGCTGGTTCAAATGCATGTACACCATTATGCACAACACCCCACACATCACAAAAAACAGCATCATAATGCGCTATAATAGTCTCAATATGGGTAAGTTCATTCATGGTGCACCTATCTCTATTTGTCATTTAAAGCTGTCTTTTACTTCAAAACTACTTACCGAAAGATAATACTTGTGTCATCTGCTTTCTCAAACCATATCCCAACTTTTTATCGTCTATAGAGATCATAAGAAATGATAAAATAACTAAGTTATCATTAAGTTGTGCAAAATTCTAAAATGCTTGATAGCAAAAGCTTATCATTCCCCAATGCTCATTTTTCTCATAAAAATTTTAATTCTAACAACAACGACGTTGATAGAGTTTTTTATTTAAAATACTCAAATTCTTCACTGAGAAAATAAACGTATCCCCCTCTTAAAAACATGCATCATGAGAAAGCCCAATATATTTTCTCATTTCAAATTTGTTTATATTGAATCAATCAAAACCTATTCGCTTACACATTATAAGCAGAGAGCGTACAGATAAAAACATGTGAAGAGAGAAAAACTCTTATGCTCCCTTTCAAAGGCAAAAACTGTCGTAATATTTTGAACTGGCAGAGAGTATGTGCCGTCCGAGCATCTTTTTTTCAGTAAAGATAGGAATATAGCTTTTATCCCATTCATAGAAGCTTTTACACTATATATTTTACGAAGCACCATTGTAAAATAGGCGCTAACATTGAGAAATATCTTCTAAAACAAACATGTGAATATACAACAATCAGATCTATAATGTTTTGAGTTTATTTTGCATGAGGGCTCTTTACTCATAAAAGCTTTCCCCTATCATCATGATATCTCAGACGTATCAAAACAAGCCATTTTGGTTATTGGTTAAGAGCAACACCGTAAGCGGTGCCTTGAGCTTAAAAACCAAGGTTTACCTTCGTAAAATGCATATCTGATGTCATGCGTTTAGTAAGAAAACTTTAAAAGTTTGAAAGGCAAAAAACCTCCTATTTAAAAAAATTTATCCGTCTCAAGAAAAACTATTTTTATTGCCAATCTCCTAAAATTACTTTATGAGTCAGAAAGTGTCTTGGCCGCATACGCAACGACTAATAGGGATTAAAAGCCTGAAAACTCAAACATGAATTGACCCCGCTTTTCGGGTATCCCGGAATTCTGGGAGATTTTGCTATGTCCAAGTGTGTCGACGCACTAAAAGCAAAATGCTGATTTAAGTTCAGTACTTTTAACTCCCGGAATACTCATGCGAGGGCGCTCGCAATCGGTGGGGGAAAAATGCAAGCTCCAAATCTTAATATTGATCTTTTTGTGGGCAAAAAGATTCGCTTTAGGCGAAAAATGCTAAAAATGTATCAAAAAACATTAGGGCATCATTTAGGTATCACTTTCCAACAAATCCAGAAATATGAAAAAAGCTTAAATCGCGTGAACGCAGGACGTTTAAAGGAAATTTCCGATATTTTTAATGTTCCACTTGCCTTTTTTTACACTGATATCATCAAAAAAGACAATACCCCATACCATTATGATGAAATCGCCTCGAACAAAGAAGAATATTTGCTTTTAAAAAGTTTTAGAGTCCTCACATCTGTCAAGCAGAAAGCGATTTTAAACTTAATTTGTGATCAAAATTAAAACGCTTTAAAAGCATAGCTATAGGGTACTACACGCCCTATTCTTGGCTTTCTCCCCACACCTCAAGGGACGCTCCCTCCTCAAACCGGTTGATAAACAATCCGCCTTCTCAAAAATAACTCCTTCTCAGCTTTCAATTTCATAGGATTCCTTTCACAAAATTATATAAAAAAGCCCTCCCTTGAATATTCATCACACTCTCTTATCAAAACAGCCTATGCATAAATTTTTGTGTCTTATATCACCATACCGCAAACAATAGTGTTTTACAGCACAATAGGACAAGCATTCATACGTATAAAGGGTAGCGCCCTCTTCGCTGTGGACACTCCATTAATTTTAAACGATGTGCATTTAATATACTTTCGTAAGATGCCTGCTTATAAAGGCATAAAGGTGAAAACCATTTACCATCTTTCCCATCTCCTTTTAATTCAGCTTTACGGCTTTCAAAAATACCCAAAGCAATATCTTTTAAATAATGCAGATTGCTTATTGCCTCACGCTTTTGTTTATCGCGTTCTTTAATGGGGTAACAACCCTCACGTAAAATAGAACGCCACCCAATTTCCAATTCATAGACTTGTTTAAAAAAACATCTCTTAAAGTACCCAAGCCCACTTCGCGACAATGCCCATGAATGGTATAACGGTAAATTCATTGAGCAGCCCCATCTTTACGCTTGTGGGGAAGCAACCCGGCACCATCACAAACTTTGCCAGCTCCCAATGTTGCAACAGCTCTTGGCACTTAAGACGATTCATAAGAACTATTTTTAGTCCTTTCTTATACAAATTCTATCCACATACTCACCCCGCTTGTGATATGCAAGAAAGTGATTTTGATTGCTTCAACATAAACAGGTTTGAAATGAGAGAATCTTACGATATTCGGGACTCTCACTCAACATACAAACAGTAAATTATCATTATAAATGAATTTATTGTATAAAGACTTGGTATCATTATACATTCCTAAAAGCATTTTCTTTCCTCTAAAGTCTCAATGCGATACCAATGCCATCATAAGACAACGCAATCCTATACTCTCGTGAGAATAATCCTCAATTTTACAAAGTTGAAACAAACAACATAATGACCAATACAATTTGAGGCAATTATCTAAAAAATGATAACGATTACTACCTATAAAAATTAAAGAGGCAATTATTCTTTGAATAGTAACTTCTTTATTGAGACATTAATATATCAAAATTTATTGTAGAGTGTATATTTCTATTAAAAGCCGTGTTCACGACCTGTAGAATCAAGCTTTGGCGAGAAAAATAGTTCATTATCTGCTTGGAGAACATTTTGACAATTTTTAGATTCCTGAACAGCTAGTCCTGAAAGAAAACATTTCTTTCCCCATTCTTCTCTTAATTTTGCATCTTTCTTAAAATCTTCCACACTATAAGTTTTTTCACATCCCACAACGAATAATAGAGCCATGCATAATAAAATAATTTTTTTCATTTTACCCCTCTTTAAAGAGCTTATTTGTTAACATCATCCCCTAAATGGATTTTTAATTTTCACACTATATGAGAATACAGCCTTACTATTACTTGCTTGCTTTCACAGCAAATACTCTGAGTAAAATAACGCAAGAAGAGCTCACGACAACCATTGTATGAATTTGTCATAAATACTATGAGAAGGAAAAAGCCAAAACTGACCACAAATGATAAAATCAGAAAGCGGACTAAAGCTTTTGTCCAACTAATTTCAAATATAGAGACTGTGATAAAAATTATCCCTATCCAGTAGGATAGTCTATGAACATTATAATGGTTAGTATTGCGATCAATGAACTATGAGGCCATAACAAACAAAGTACGAGCCCCTTCTTTTACCTATTTATATTTTGATCATTGTTCCCCATCGAAGGCCTAAATAGAAACGTTTTGTGATATATAGAAAACAATCAGCAATGCAAATCATTTTTACGAAGATTTCTTCGTGTAGAGTCTATTTGAAATCCATCCATCATTTGGAAGTCTGAATTTAAAAGCAGATAATTATGAAAGCTTTTCAAGGAATGCAACAGATTGATCACTTTTAAAGAAGTAAAAAACGTGATCCAATCCTGAAGACAAAATTCTGATGAAAAAACTTTTTCTATGAATTCTTTTAAGGCATTGTGAAAGATTTTATCCATTATATCAAACGTTACACCATTTGGAGATCTGTTTATTTTTTACTTTCATCAACACCGCTCTAGAAATCCGTTTCTTGAGCGTTTTTTATCGCCTCACTTTCTCCTTCAAACACAAATACTCAAAAATGCTTTGCCACCGACAATGACATTTTCCTGCTTTTATAAAACACATCAATAAGAGAAGCTATTTTAAGAGCAAATCTCTGTTCAACATGAATGTATCATCCATTTACTTCAAAAACGAAAATAATCTCACCGTTTATTCAAACTTGCTCTACGATTTGGTACAATTTTATTGATAAAGTTTTTTCTATAAAAATTTAAGTAAATATGTTCGTTAAAACCAATCATGGACTAGCAAAGGGGTTATAGGATCCATTATCTCGCCGCCATTTTAAAGGTTCAGTGAAATCACTCGACCAAAGACCAATCTTGTTGCCACGTGCTTTTTCTTCCGCATGATGATACTGGACTGGAATAGGATTTTTCCCCTCTTTTGAGAGTACCAACATACCTTCTGTAAGACCTGCCTCAGCTAAATCAACCCCTTGAACAAAACATTGCGCATAATAAACACCATTGTGCATCAAAGCCTGTTTACAGGATAAATCCTGCCCAAGTGTTTTGGTGACAAGCCAAGCCATTGTAACCACACCACAGGGCCATTCTTGATCATTTAATCTTGCTTTTTGACGGGGTGCACATGTGTCCACACCATAAAGATGAATATCACGGGAGATATGTGAGCGCCAAGATTGTGCAGCAGGCGTCAGTAATTTAAATGTAACCCCACTTGTAACAGAAGCCTTACCATGAAAAACAACAGCATTATTTGCAACATCATTTAATGAAACACTCTTCTGCAAATCGAGAGCTGGTTCATTTTTTTCTAATTGCTGTTTAGCGATAGGTCTACCCAACTTTTTTTCTTCTCGATAGAGATCGACAATATCTTGGATATCTTGCGTCTCAAATGTTTTAAGAATGCTGAAATCCATTTTATCTTTATATTGGCTTAATCCCCACACTGTGGCCCCCATAATGTAAATAATAACAATCAATTTAAATAGCATCTCTTAACACGCTCGCTCAAAAAATTCGTTTTTTTCCTATCATGTCAGATTATTGATCAGAAATCCCCTTGTTTTTAAAGAAAAAATCCAAATATAAGTGTTGCAGATTAACTACATTTTGTAAAGAATGATATTCTTTCTTTCATTATTTTAATATTGTTATTTTTACCAATATACACAACTTAAAATTGCCATTTTCATATAACACAATCTCAATTTGAAAAGACTTCTGTCTCTTTACGAAGAAGAGCTTGAGAGTGAACAGATCCACGATCAAGGCTTTTAAAACAAACAAACGAGAAGAATTAAACTGTCATCAAATGACAACACTCTCCAGTTTGTTAGAGGCGATGGAATGTCGATATATGAACAAATATTATTTGTTAAAGAGAGGTAAAATGACAGATAATAGATTCCAAAACATCATTTTTATCGTGACCATGCTGTTTTTTACAGCATTGCTTGTATCAGATCTTTCTTATGCTGCTTCTTCTACTAATGGAGGTGGTTTCGGGAAGCTTGATGGTGTTTTAGACAACATTGTCACAATGATGACGGGTCCAACGGCAAGGCTTATTGCTATTATATGTGTTGCTGCTGTGGGGATTGGCTGGATGTACGGCTTTATTGATTTACGCAAAGCAGCTTACTGTGTTCTGGGGATTGCTATTGTTTTTGGTGCCCCCACTCTCGTCGGCAAATTAGCGGGCACAACATAAATGAACGAAGATACTCTTTTCCTTGCCTGTACGCGCCCGGCCATGTTTGCTGGTGTTACAATGGAAGCGATGGCGCTCAATGTTATGGCGACATCCATTCTTTTCATTTTGACCAGTGATTTTACCATGTTTGGTCTTGGGATTGGGATGCACTTTATTTTGCGAGAAGTGACAAAGTACGATCACAACCAATTTCGCGTATTATTTGCATGGCTCAATACCCGAGGAAAACAAAAAAACCTCAACCGATGGGGAGGAGGTTCAACCTCCCCTTTACGCCTTATCCGCACTTATAAGGAACTAAGCTGAAGGAACGAAACTGGTGAAACAGATGTCAATCATGAAACGGGAAACTTTGCCTGAAGAATATATTCCCTATATACGCTACATCAACCAACATGTCGTTGCTTTAAATTCACGCTGTTTAATGGTTGTGATGGCTGTTGAGGGTATAAATTTTGACACTGCGGATATTGATCAATTAAATTCTTTACACAACCAATTAAACACCCTTTTAAAAAATATCGCAGACGAACGGCTTGCTTTATATTCTCACATCATCCGCCGCCGTGAAACTATATACCCAGAAGGTCATTTTCTTTCATCTTTTGCAACAATATTAGATGAAAAATATAAAAAGAAGATGGTTTCGCAAGAACTGTATAGAAATGATCTATTTATTTCACTGCTTTGGAATCCGGCCGCGGATAAAACAGAAAAGCTGGTTTCATTTTTTCAGCGCTTGAGCAAAGCGAAGAAAACACAATCTGAACCCGATGAGGAAGCTATTCGTAAACTCGAAGAGTTAAGTCAAGATCTTATGCAAGGTTTGGAAGAGTATGAAGTCCGTCTACTATCAATCTATGAACATGAAGGACTTTTATTTGCCGAACAAAGTGAATTTCTCCATCAACTAGTGGGGGGAAGACGTGAGCGTATTCCTCTCACATTTGGAACTATTGCTTCAACAATTTACTCGGATCGTGTTATTTTTGGGAAAGAAATTATCGAAATTCGCCATGAAAGCAATGAACGCTTTGTGGGCATGTTTGGATGGAAAGAGTATCCTTCTAAAACACGCCCAGGTATGACTGATGGTCTGCTTACGGTGCCATTTGAATTCATCTTAACACAATCCTTTGTCTTTAAAAGTAAGGCAGCCGCCAGTGCGATTATGAGCCGCAAGCAAAATCAAATGATCAATGCAGCTGACCGTGCTAGCTCACAAATTGATGCATTGGATGAAGCGCTGGATGATTTAGAATCAAACCGTTTTGTTTTGGGAGAACACCACATTTCTTTAGCTGTTTTTGCTGATCATCCCAAAATATTGTCTGAAAACTTATCAAAAGCACGTTCCCATTTAACCAATGGGGGAGCCGTAATTGCCAGAGAAGATTTAGGATTGGAAGCAGCATGGTGGGCACAACTTCCTGGAAACTTTAGCTATCGTGCGCGTTCAGGCGCCATTACTAGCAGAAACTTTGCTGCTTTATCGCCCTTCCATTCTTTCCCTGTTGGCAAACTGAACGATAATGTTTGGGGAGCTGCTGTCGCATTGCTAAAAACACAGGCCGGTTCACCTTACTATTTTAATTTTCATTATGGCGATCTTGGAAACACATTTGTTTGTGGTCCATCGGGCTCTGGTAAAACAGTGATTGTTAATTTTCTTCTTGCACAATTACAAAAACACAATCCAACTATGGTTTTTTTTGATAAAGATCAAGGAGCAGAGATTTTTGTACGGGCTGGAGGAGGGAAATATAAACCTTTAAAGAATGGGCAGCCCACGGGTATTGCTCCCTTAAAGGGCATGGAATACACCGAAAAAAATAAAATCTTTCTTCGTAATTGGATCTTAAAGCTGGTGACCGCTGAAGGGCAAATCGTAACAGAAGAAGAGCGACAAGATATCGCCAAAGCCATTGATTCCTTGGAAAACTTACCCCCAACCCAGCGCTCTCTTGGTGCCCTTCAACTGTTTTTTGACAACACATCCAAAGAAGGGATTGCCATACGGCTGCAACGTTGGATTAGAGGCAATGATTTAGGATGGGTTTTTGATAATGATCAAGATGATCTCAATTTAAATGCGCAGTTCATTGGATATGACATGACCGATTTCTTAGATAATGAAGAAATTCGGCGCCCCTTAATGATGTATCTCTTTCACCGCATTCTTGATTTGATTGATGGGCGGCGCATCATTATCGTCGTTGATGAATTCTGGAAAGCTTTAGAAGATGATTCATTTAAAGCTTTTGCGCAAGATCGGCTAAAAACAATTCGTAAACAAAATGGCATGATGCTCTTTGCAACACAAAGCCCTAAAGATGCTTTGAACTCAACAATCGCGCACACAATCATTGAGCAATGCCCCACCCAAATATTTTTTCCAAATCAAAAAGCAAATTACAATGATTATGTCGAAGCTTTCAAACTTACTGAGCGTGAATTTGAACTGATACAGTCAGAGTTAAGCAGAGAATCCCGTCGTTTTCTCATCAAACAAGGACAAAGTTCCGTCGTTGCAGAACTTAACTTACGTGGAATGAATGATGAGATCGCCGTTTTAAGCGGCACAACAAAAAACATTGAACTCATGAATGAAATTATCAACGAATATGGAGCTGACCCTGACAAATGGCTGCCCATATTTTATCAAAGGAGAAAAAATCAATGAAAAAATATGGCTTAGTTACACTGTTATCTTTTTCTTTTATTTCTCATGCAATATCACAAACGACACCCGATGTAGATGAATATTATAAACAAGCACTCGAGAACACACAAAAATTAAATGCTGCAAAATCAGAAACAGCTGAAACTATTTATAAAACAGCAACTGACACTGCAAATAAAATCAAAGAAATAAATCATCAATTTGAAAATATTCAATCAAAAAAAGACACTAAGCCTGAAGAATTGCAAGCCCTTCAACAAGAGCTTCAAATAAAACTTTCTCTTCTTCAAGCCGATCTTCAAGTGAATTCTTTAAAACTTCAGTCTCTTGATATGATTCAAGCAAGAGATACGAAAACGAAAGACGAATTGCGTGAAGAAAAGGAACAACAAAAGCATAAACATATTGAAAAACAGTTAAAAGAAAAAGAAAAACAATTAAAAGAAAAACTTGAAAGTGCGCGTACAGATGTCAGACTTTAGTTTTTCTCCCTTTGAAAGCGTTTCTGGGTATATTTTAAAACCCCTCGATAATGTGATGGACACAACGGTGAGTGGGCTATCTTCTGCTATTTCAGCGCCCTTAAATCTCGCTGCAATCATTTTTATCTTTCTTTATGGCTATAATGTTATGACAGGTCGCGTTGCGCTTTCCATGCATAGTCTTCTCAATAATGTTGTTAAAATCGTTGTTGTTACAACAATGGCAACGAATGCGGATATATTTAATACTTATGTCAAGGATATTTTCTTTAATGATTTATCCAATGCTATTGGGAATGCGCTTAACAGTAATCCTGCAAGCTCCAATGTTTTTGATTATATTTTGTTAAAGGCAAGTTCGCGTTATCAAGAAGTCTTATACAATGCTTGGTTTTTTGAAAAGATCATTGTGGGTCTTCTTGGTTCTATCATGCTTCTCGCAGTTATTCTTTTTTGTATAGGTGGTTTTATTGTGCAAATGTTTGCACAAGTTGCACTCGTCATGATTATAGGTCTTGGGCCTCTATTTATTAGTTTGTATTTGTTCAATGCAACGCGAAAATACTCCGATGCATGGATTACAACTTTGATCAATTTTACCATTTTACAAGTTCTCGTAATCATGCTTGGAACCATTATATGTCAAGTTATCCTACAGGTTCTCAAAGTTTCATATGAATCAATTTACGTTCTTTTTCCCCCTGTCATCGTCATTTCGATCATAGGAGTTATTATCTTCCGTGCACTTCCTGGTATTGCAACAGCGCTGGCCTCTGGCGGACCATACTTTAACGCTGGTGTCTCTTCAGGAGGACAGATTTTTACAATGCTTTCAAATGGTGCAAGAGCGAGTGGCAATGCAGTAAAAAGTGCCACTTCACAAATCTCAGGAGCTGCTGGTAACGCTGTTAGAAGTGCGGCAGGGGCGGCCGCAAAAGCAGGTAAATCTGGAGGTGGTCGTGGTCGATTTTAAGATAAAGCACCTCTTTAAAAGAATAAGAATTTTTGTTTTTTCCTTGTGTGCGCCAAAGGGTGCACGCGCCATGATCCTGTTCCAGATAAGATCTAACACCTTGGGTCTAACAACAAAACCAATCGAAATCTTGCATCACATAAACTTGTAAAAATGTTCAGAACAAAGGCTCTCATGCATTGTATTCCAAGATATTTGTGAGTTTAAAAAATGAAACAAAAAATAACTTTTGTTATGGTCCTAACAATGGTTCTTACTGGTTGTGCCTCTTTGAGTGGTCCTAAAAAACCACCACGCTGTAATGGCAAACATACACGCGCTTTAAATAAAGATAAGTGGAATTGGGACAATAAAAACATTGTCTACCCAGAAAAGAGCCTAAAGCCTGTTACTACTCCCATCATTCTCAATACTTTGGAAAGTGAAAAAGTAACAGCCAATTCAGCTTTATTAAAGCCGGTTATTCATGAAGCACGATCTGATAAAACTGTGGAGGTTATGCGTGAAAAGTGATGCCCTTGAAGAATATATAAAAGAAGCGCGCTCATTTGACATTGATCGCATGCATAGCATGCGTGTGCGGATGAAAATCTCCATGGCTTTAACAGTGCTTTTTGGATTGATGACGATTGCGCTAGCTTTAGCTGTCGCAGCTTTGACGCCTTTGAAAACGGTAGAGCCTTTTGTTATCCGCGTTGATAACTCAACAGGCATTATTGATACTGTAAGCGCCCTAAAAGAATCCCCTAACGACTATGATGAAGCTATAACGCGTTATTTTGCCAGCCAATACGTTCGCGCTCGTGAAGGTTTTCAAGCATCAGAAGCAGAAAACAATTTTCGCTTAGTCTCTCTTTTATCTTCTCCAAAAGAACAAAACCGTTTTGCAAAATGGTACGCGGGCAATAATCCAGAAAGTCCGCAAAATATTTATCATAACATGATTGCTACCGTCACAATCAAATCAATCTCTTTTATAAGCAAAGATCTTATCCAAGTTCGTTACTATAAAACGATCAGAGACTTGAATGAAAAAGAAAATATTTCCCATTGGATTTCAATCTTAAATTTTTCCTACGTGAACGCACACATTTCAACGTCTGATCGTCTTATCAACCCTCTTGGTTTTCAAGTATCGGAATATAGATCTGATCCAGAGGTGATAAAATGATCAGACTTTTGCAAACAATCTCTTTAATTTTTACGATCACTCTCAGCTTTCACACAGTTCTCTCACTTGCAGAAACAGCGCCTATCAGTGCACGTAAAGATAACCGCATCAGATTTGTCAATTATGACCCCTACAACGTCGTACAAATCATTGGCTCCATTCGCTCTTCGGTTCAACTAGAATTTGCCGTTGATGAAGAAGTAACCTATGTAGGAATTGGAAATTCGGTTGCTTGGCAAGTTGCACCGGCTGGACACTTTGTTTTTCTCAAACCACGTGAAGTCCAGCCTGTGACAAATTTACAAATTGTCACAAGCCGCCAAGATGGAACACAACGCTCTTATCAATTCGAGCTACAAGTCCGTGAAGGCGATGTTTCAGCGGGTAATGAGACGTATTTCTTAGTAAAGTTTCGTTATCCAGAAGATGAAGCCTTACGTAAGAAATTAGCCGAAGCAGAAAAAGAAAAACAACGTGAAGAAAACTTTGTCAATGATATTTTAAATATCCATGAAGATTTTGGACCACGCAATTGGGCTTATGAAGCTCAAGGCTCATCCCTCATTGAACCTGCTTCTGTCTATGATAATGGGAAAACAACAACCTTTACCTTTTTAGGCAACATTGAAATCCCTGCCATTTACATTGTATCGCCTGATGGGCAAGAAGCCCTTATTCCCAAATCGATTAAAGGCAACAAGGTTATTGTCCATGCGACATCTGCACAATTCACGCTACGACGTGGGAATGAAGTATTGTGCATCTTTAACAAAAGGTTCGTACCAAAAGGAATTAACCCTGAAACAGGTACGACATCACCATCTGTACAACGTAAAGTGAACCTAGGAAGCAGCCATGAATAACACCGTGGATGAAAAAAGCATTAATGATCGCGATACAATAAAAAATGCTCAAGGGAAAAGTCAACAGAACAATGTGGGGAAAGCTATTGCTCTTATTATTCTTTTCAGTGTCTGTCTTTATTTAGCCTATTCAACACTTGTTACAGACAAAAAGCAACCGGTTGAATCTTCAAAAGAAGGAAAAGTTATAAAACAAACAGAGCTTTTTCGTCCTGCAAAGCCTACCCCTCCCCCCTTTGAACAGCCTCAACGAAATAACGCTCTATTACCAAAAGTCGAGCTACCAACACCAAACATCAATCAATTAAATTCTGATGACTCACTGCTGGAGGCAGCACAACGTGCTCCTGTATTAGCTTATGCAAGTACACAACAAAGCAAAATAGATTCACAAACAAATAATGGTGCTTTGCCTCACCAACTTGAAAGTAAATCTGATGAAACGACACAACGTTTTAATCATCTTCTCAAACCCACAGTGCTTGAAGGTATTCGTGCTTCAACCCTTGGCAATCGAAACTACATCATCGCGATGGGAACTTCTATTCCTTGTATTTTAGAAACAGCCATCAACAGTGATCAACAAGGTTTTGCCAGTTGTATCATCTCCAGAGATATCTTATCAGACAATGGTCGTGTTGTGCTTCTTGATAAAGGCACCCAAATTGTTGGTGAATATCGCGCCGGATTGAAAAAAGGCCAAACACGTCTCTTTGTACTATGGAATAGAGCAAAAACCCCCAATGGTATCATTATATCCTTAGCTTCACCGGCAACGGATACTTTAGGGCGTTCTGGTATGGATGGAGATATTGATAACCATTGGCTCGAGAGGATTGGGTCTGCGCTTCTTGTCTCACTAATAAAAGATGCAACACACTATGCCAATAAACGTTTATCAAAAAAACAGGAAAAAGAAGAAACTGAAACTCTCTCTTCAGGACAAAACATCGCAAACATTCTCGTAGAAAATTACGCCAATATTCCTCCAACATTATCCAAAAACCAAGGGGAAATGGTGAATATCTTTGTTGCCCGCGATTTAGATTTTTCCAGCGTTTATAAATTGAAAGTCATCGAAAACAAAAAACAAATTATCAATCGAGCTGTTTCAAGAAACTTTTACAAAAATTCTGCGGTAACTTTAGAATGAACTCAAACTTACATACCATGTGCGATGAAACCGTTGCGATTGTTCTCACAAAACTTGAACCCATCAATGCTTTTTTGAAAGATGATAGTCTTTTTGAAATTGTTATCAATCGTCCCTATCAAGTCATGACTGAAGGATTTGATGGATGGAAAACAATAGAAGCACCGGCTCTCTCTTTTAATGAGCTTATGGGGATTGCGAAAGTTGTCGCCTCCTATTCCAAGCAAAACATATCGGACAAAAACCCAATATTATCTGCAACGCTACCAGGCAATGAGCGCATTCAAATTGTCATTCCACCGGCTGTCGAAAAAGACACGATTAGTATGACAATTCGTAAACCATCATCGCAGAGTTTTTCTCTCGAAGAACTCGCCAAGAAAGGCCTCTTCTCGCTCTGTGAACAGGTCTCTTTCACACCTTTGAATGACTATCATTCTCGTTTTAACGAACTCAAAATCATCGAGCATAATTTAGCCAATGCCTACTGTAATAAAGACTTTGTCTCTTTTTTAAATCAAGCTGTAGAATGTCAGAAAAATATTTTAATTGCGGGAAAAACCGGTTCGGGTAAAACAACATTATCAAAAGCATTAATCGCCAAAATCCCTCAAGAAGAGCGTATTATCACCATTGAAGACACGCAAGAATTGGTGATACCACACCCTAACCATGTCTCAATGTTCTATTCAAAAGATGGACAAGGCTTAGCCTCCGTTGGCCCCAAAGAGTTGCTTGAATCATCTTTACGGATGCGTCCTGATCGTATTCTTTTGCAAGAACTTCGAGATGGTACAGCCTTTTATTATATCCGCAATGTCAATTCAGGCCATCCAGGTTCCATTACGACGGTTCACGCATCAACAGCACTTGCAGCCTTTGAGCAGATGACCCTTTTGGTCAAAGAAAGTGAAGGCGGTGGTGATTTAGAGCGTGATGATATTCGAGGACTGTTGATTTCAATGATTGATATCATCATCCAATGCAAACGGATTGAAGGAAAATTTAAGGTCACAGAAATTTATTACGATCCCTTCAAACAACGAAACATCTTTGGAGGTGACTAAAAGAAAGATCACACCGGCTGCCAAAGGCTCTTTTAAAGCAACAATTGCAAATAAGAGAAAAAATGCATGAAAACCAACGAAACAGAAATAGAGAAAATCTTTTATCGATGACAGAGGAAGAATTAAAAAAACGCCGTGAAGCCGTTGAAGCAGCCATCAGCACCCATACGATAGAGGGAATAGCGCTTCATCCTACAACACTCAAAATTTTAGAAGAATACGCAAAGGGGAATATTTCACTCGAGAAATTTAACACTCTTATGGACAACGTAAAATTATAAGGAAGCTGCGATGCCAAAAGCAAAAGCAAAGACAAAAAATATACAGACAGTTTCTCCCCATCATTATGTCTACCCAAACACCACAACACTCAAAAATAAATATGGAATAAAAGACTTAAAATCCTTTCTGGATAAATGCTCAAAGGATACAGCAGAAGCGATGGTTAATCTGCGTGAATCCCCCGTACCAGAAAAGTTTGATAGCTCCTATCTATGCTCTATACATCACCACTTATTTAAAAATACCTTTGAATGGGCTGGATATCTGCGCCATCTCCCCTTTACATTTGAAGATGGTACCACAGCCGCCATGCCCGAAATGAAAAGAACAGGATGGGAAAATCCTTTTGCACTCGGCGATGAAATCCAAGACGGTTTACAAAAATTAGATCAAACGCTTGCCGAAAAAGATAATTTGCAAGGCTTAACGCGTGAGAAATTTAACGCTGAAGCAATAAGCTTATTTAACGCCCTTAACCAACTCCATCCTTTTAGGGGAGGAAATGGACGTACACAACGGGTCTTTTTTGAAAATCTCGCCAAAGCCGCAGGGCATCAGCTTGACTTTTCACTTGTTACAAAAGAACGCATGATGCTCGCCAGTGTTGCTGTAGCAGAAAATGGTGACCTAGAGCCAATGCAACATCTGTTTGAAGATATCTCTAATCCCAATAAAATACTTCTTTTAAAGGAATTCATGAACAACATGAAAGAACTTGGACGCAATGTTAATGATCGTCCTGTTATGGTTGCAAAAGAAGGTGAAACCTACACAGGTACCTATAGGGGTGCTGGTTATGATAGCTTTGCTTTCAATGTGAAAGGCGCTTACATCATCGGCAATAAAGAACAGCTCACGCCAGAACAACTCAAAACATTAAAACCTGGTGATAGATTTACCTTTACCGTTCCCAAAACAAAAAAGCTTGAAAGCATTCTCATTCCAGAAGAAAGATTAGCCCCTTTGACAGAAAATGAAACGGCCCAAATGGTTGCAGAAGATTCTTGTGTCCACGCAAGCCTAAAACAGGTTCAGCAATTGTCAAAAATTGTTTATGGTAACGAAAAAACATTAAACAAACAGATGGTAGAAATCATCAAAAATCCAAGCTTAGGCCAACAGCTCGCTAACCAGATTGAAAGAGCACCGCACTCTATTTCTCATCTTGCCGGTTTCAGTTTATGTGGACTACAAAACCAGACACGTGCAAACGCTAAAAATCATCTTGAGATGCTCTGTACTGCCGTTGCAAATTTCGCGTATGCTGTAAAACATGCTGAAAAGGAAATTACGCAAGAACATGCAACAGAACAAAGTCGTCGTGCAAAAACGGTAGAAATGCCAAGTCAAAGCTTGCAAGATCTCTTCGCCTTGCCAAAAGAATTACAGCAAGAAGCTTTAGCAAAAAATCCTTCACTGCAAAAAGAGCTTACAAACTTTGCAAAAAGCATCAATAACCGCCTCTCACCAAATGAACATAAAGCAGTCCAAAAGAATGACTCTGAAACATTGGCTCAAAGTATTGGTGTATCAGAAAGTAAAGCTAAGCAAATTACAGAAATTATTAAGCAAACCAAAGAAGTACATCAAGGAGCGCAAATATGCACAATGCATCGTTCCCAAGCATTTGCTATGGCCTGCTAAGAATAGATAAAACCTTTCTCCTTAATGAGAAAGGCTCATAAGCAAAAACTGTCTGGCGTTATCTGCACCTTTGCAAAAAGAGATGAGAGTTCATATCACACACTTGGAAAAGAGCATTTCGCAACATATTCTGACAGAATTGAAAGTAAAATACAATGAAATATACCAAAACACAAATGGTAATCATTTTAACACCGATCGCTTTAGGTGCTTTAACAATATTCCTTGTCCCTCACTTTTTGTTGTTTATAACAAATGGACTAAAGAGCGATCAAATTTATTGGACTCTTCGTTCAGAACCTTTATTAGTCCTAGCACTAACGGCTACTGTTTCATTGTTGTATAGTCTCTCGCAAAAACTGCACCTGCGTAGAATAATCACTTTTGTCTCCGTTGTCTTTTTTGGAATGACTGCTCTTTACTATATTGGTGGTGAAATAAAACGCTTAAGTCCCTATGTTGGACAACAAGGAATAACGTGGAGCTACGCTCTTCAATTTATGGATCCCATGGTTGTCTTTGGCATCATCATTGGTGTTTTTTTGTCCCTCATTCAATTCATAACAACCTCTCCACCTAAAAGTAAGGTCAAGCGTGCAAAAAAAGGTGTTTTTGGTGAAGCATCATGGATGAATTTAAGAGAGGCAGCAAAAATCTTTCCTGCCAATGGGCAAATTGTTGTGGGTGAAAGATATCGTGTCGATCAAGATAATGTGTGCAACATTCCCTTTGCACCTGGCAATAAAACAACATGGGGAAAGGGTGGAACAGTCCCTTTGCTAACCTTTAATCTTGATTTTGGTTCAACTCATATGATCTTTTTTGCTGGTTCTGGTGGCTATAAAACAACAAGTACAGTAGTTCCTACGTGTTTAACCTATCCAGGGTCTATTATTTGTCTTGATCCTTCAACAGAAGTTGCCCCAATGGTCAAATATGCGCGTCAAAAAATGGGAAATAGAAATGTCATTGTTCTCGATCCCAACTCATTGTTAACAAAAAACTTTAATGTCATCGATTGGCTTTTAGACGACAGCGTACCACGCACACAACGCGAAGCGAATATTGTAAGCTTTTCAAAGTTGCTTCTTACAGATAAAAAATCAGACAATTCTTCAGCGGAATATTTCTCAACACAAGCCCATAACCTATTAACAGCTCTTCTTGCTCATGTTGTATTTTCTGATGAATATGAAGACAGCGAGCGCAATTTAAAAACATTGCGTGGTATTCTCTCTCAATCAGAAACAGCTGTTGTTAATCAATTACGCATGATTCAAGAAACAACACCTTCTCCTTTTATTCGTGAAATGGTGGGTATTTTTACAGAAATGGCAGAGCAAACCTTTTCAGGAGTCTATACAACCGCCTCAAAAGACACCCAATGGCTTTCTTTATCCAATTATGCAGATCTTGTCTGCGGAGATGATTTTTTTTCCTCAGATATTGCCAATGGCAATACAGATGTTTTTCTCAATCTCCCCGCAAGCATTTTAAACAGTTATCCAGCTATTGGACGTGTGATTATTGGCGCCTTTCTCAATGCCATGGTTACAGCAGACGGTAACTATAAAAAGCGTGTTTTATTCGTCTTAGATGAAGTTGATCTTCTAGGCTATATGAATATTTTAGAAGAAGCCCGCGATCGTGGACGTAAATACGGCACATCCTTGATGCTCTTTTATCAATCCACGGGTCAGTTGGTCAATCACTTTGGCGAAGCAGGAGCACGTTCATGGTTTGAAAGCTGCTCCTTTGTCAGTTATGCGGCCATTAAAGACCTTCAAACAGCTAAAGACATTTCAGAACGCTGTGGTCAAATGACCGTTGAAGTCACCGGAACGAGCAAATCAAGAGGTTTATCTTTAGGAAAAAGTTCTTACAACATCAATTACCAACAAAGAGCTCTCATTTTACCCCACGAGATTATTCAAGAAATGCGTCAAGATGAACAAATTATTCTTATGCAAGGACAACCCCCTTTGCGATGTGGTCGCGCCATCTATTTCAGAAGAAAAGAAATGTTAGCCGCAGCTGCAAAAAACCGTTTTGCCCCAAAAGCACAGAAAAACTAAAAAACACCCTCCAATGGAGGTCATGCATCAAAACAAAAACATCAAAGGATAAAAGCAGAGACTCTATCTCATAAAAGCCTATAAAGAAGGAATTCCCGCTTGATACAACAAGAAAAATATAGGGAAAAGTCTTTGAATGATGGTATTATGCCTGTGCTTACCAATGCCAATTTTCTTTATAAAGCACTCTCCTCATCTCCAAATAATAAATACCAATCATATCTATGCCTTGAGAATCCTATCAAGAAACTTTTGAAGGCACCGCTTTTATAGGAAAATTTTTCTACAAAAAAATTAAAAGACAATATGCATGAAAACAACCCAAATGAACTATTCTCTCTCAGTAAAAGAAAAAAGTGCCAAGATAAAGATTTATACACTCAAAAACACCTACGAATTTGAGGGATTTTTTCCTCACCCAAGTCTCAACATCTCAAAACAATATGCGTGGGGGATTTTCAAACAAAAAGTTTAACACACTCTCATAGACAATGTAACATTATAAGGAATGTAACAATGCCAAAAGCAAAAGAAAAAACAAAAGGAATTCCCTCACCCCATAATTATATCTATCTTGGTACCCAAATTCTCAAAAATAGATATGGAGAAACAGATTTAAAACGCTTTCTGGAAAAATGCTCACATGATAGGCAAAAAGCCATGATCAATCTGCGTGCAGAACCCCTGCCAGAATATTTTAATTCAACTTATCTATGCCATATCCACCAACAATTGTTTAAAAATACCTTTGTATGGGCTGGACATCTGCGCCATATCCCCTTCGCATTTACAGACGATAGCATTGCCGCCATGCCAGAAATGAAAAGAATGGAATGGGGCAATAATTTTGCAACTGGTGAAGAAATCCCTGAACTCTTACAAAAATTAGATCAAACGCTTGCCGAAAAAAACAATTTGCAAGGCTTAACACGCGAAGAATTTGTCAAGGAAGCAACGAGTCTATTTTATTCTCTTCACAAAATCCACCCATTCATAGATGGCAATGAGCACACAGAACAAGTCTTTTTTGAAAATCTTGCCAAAGCTGCAGGACATCAGCTTGACTTTTCGCTTGTCACACAAAAACGTATGATGGCTGCCTGTAGCGAAGCAATGCAATATAGCAATACACAATTGTTGAAAGATCTTTTTGAAGATATCTCCAATCCCCCCAAAATACGTCTTTTAAAAGAATTTATGGACCACATAAACAATACGGGACGCAACGTGGATGATCGCCTTGTTATGGCAACAAAGGCAGGAGAAACCTATATAGGAACTTATAAAGGTTGTTATTCAGAAAGTTTTATACTCGATATGCAAGGAACTTACATCATTGGTAGCAAAGATGATCTCACACCAGAACGATTAAAAACATTAAAACCTGGTGATATCATTACCTTTACCGCCCCCAACAGCAAAGAGCTTGAAAACACGCTTATTCCAAAAGAAACATTAGCGCCTCTCACAAAAAGTGAATGTGCCAAAACAGTTGCGCTAGATAGTTACGTTCTCAAAGCTCAAAAGCAAGTCCGAGCTTACGCAAAAACTGTTTATGGTGACGCAAACGTATTAAACGAACAGATAGAAGAGATTATTAAAAATCCAGAATTAGGCAGACAGTTTGCTAATCAGATTAAACAGGCACCGCACTCTGTTTCTCCTCTTGCAGGTTTTAGTATATGCGGTCTACAAAATCCGACACGTGTACACGCTCGAAATTATCTTGATGTGCTCTCTCTTGCAATTGAGAATTATGTGTATACTGTAGAAACTACCTATAATATAGTCACTCGAGACCATAAAATTAAACAAGAACGCCTTGGAAAAGCGGTAGAGAATCCCAGTCAAAACTTGCAAAATATTTTTGCTTTATCACCGGAAAAACAAAGAGAAATCTTGTCTCAATCTCCTCAATTATACCAAGAGCTCCGTACTTTTATAAACAGTTTAGAACATCGTCTCTCATCAAACGAATGTAGTGCGATCACAAACAAAGATTATGAAACACTTGCACAAAGTATTGGTATATCAGAACAGAAAGCACGAGAAATTACCGACATTGTTCAAAAAGCAAGGAACGCTCATAGCCAATTCTACACACGCACACAAAATCGTTCAAATACACTTGCTATGGCCAACTAAAAAATATGAAACTTTGTTTTTTTGATTTAAACACCTATGTGGAAGAGATATTTTAATATTCTTATCATACATGCAAAAAACAGACTACTTAAGCGCCCTACCACCAATTTTGCACATAGCATATACACCATATCCAAAGCAATTGGACAGGATAATTGTTAATTCCTTTTAAACGTCATGATTACTACTGACGAAAGCTACAAAAGCCTATTTTATTTGTCTTAGATGGAGTCGATTTTCGTGGTTATATGAATATTTTAAAAAGAGCTCTCATTTTACCCCATGAGATAATTCAAGAAATGCGTCAAGATGAACAAATTATTCTTATGAAAGGACAGCCCCCTTTGCGATGTGGCCGCGCCATCTATTTCAGAAGAAAAGAAATGTTAACCGCTGCTGCAAAAAACCGCTTTGCTCCACAAAAGAAAAACTAACCTTCTATTATGAGATCTTGACTATGAAAAGAACAACCACAGAAACAACATAGATTTCTGTTTTTTAAAAACCCGTTAACAAAAAGTTTTTGACCGCTTCCACACACACATATAAGGAAAACATGATAAAAAAATCCGTGTTTTTCCTTTTTGTATTTTGTGTATCGTTTTACCAGCGCCCATCGTCTTTATAAGAAATACCAAAACCCTCAAATTATCTATAACTAAACCAACCTCTCCACTTGGAAAAGTCCTGCAAATACATTCCTACAAAGCTTTTTGTGTATAATTTATCCCCTACAAACAACCAAAAACATTTCACAACGCTAATCACCAATATCAAGGCTTAAGAAAAACAAACGATTGATCTTTGAGACAAGAACTCTCAAAACACCTACACTCAAGAACATCGATTTTTTCCCAAAAAATATTTAAGATATACATCAAAATGAATAAATCATTCTTACACAAGCTTTCCCCCCTTTACGATATCATAAAGTGTTCTATTTTAACGATAAAGCGCTGAAAAAAGCTTTTTTTTCAACCAAAGAAAGAGTTTTCTCTCTCATGGATCTTAGAGCAGCGCAATATAATAAGAGCAACAATATAAAATAAAAAACATTTTGTTGCAAAATACACAAAAAAGATATCCGTATGGCAAAATATTCATATGGAGCAATAAGAAAAACATAATGGAGAAAAATTTTTGATGACTGCTTTTGCCCATAGATTCACCAATCTGAGAGCTGTGTATGAAAAGTACCAGCACCATCCGCTAACCAAGAGCGATTACACCCGCTATATCCACGCCCCTCATCAAAGCGCTCTTGCAAATAACTTTGTTAAAGGAAAAAACAGTTTTAAGCTACATTTTTCTTTTTGACCTCTTTCTTACACCTCAAAGAACGAAGATTTTGCCCAAAGTCAATTTATAGAAAATCCATTTTCTGGCCACTCATGAGCTTCATATCAGCACCCTAAATACCAAGTATTTTACAGCACAAGATAATAAACACAGGAAACATCAGAAAAGCTTTTCAAAAGCATCACAAAACGATTGATACAACCCATACACTTGAGGGAAAAATGCTCCCTCTCATAACAACCAAAATCTCAAAAGAATACGCGAAGGGGAATTTTTCACATGGCAGCGTTTAAGACGCTCATCAACCACCACCCTACCTACTTAGGAGAGATTACATGTTAGAGCAAAATTATCTATATAAAGGAACCAAAACACTCAAAAATAAATATGGCATCAAAGACCCTAAAAAACTCTATCAACGCAGTACCCATGACGTCACTAAAGCAGCCGTAAATTTTCGCCATGAACCACCCCCACAAAAATTTGATGCTTCCTATCTAAAACTAATCCACTGGAGCCTCTTCTACGAAACTTTTGAATGGGCGGGCCACACCCGCGATACATCCTTTACATTTGAAGACGGCACTTCTGCCCATATGCCGGCAATGCGTCCCAAAGGTTATGAAGCTCCTTTTGCTATCGGTCCACAGATAAAAAAAGAACTCATACAACTCGAAAAAACACTTAATGAGAAGAACAATTTAAAAGGTTTATCGCGCCAAGAATTTGCTGAAAGTGCCGCTGAAGTTTTTATGGCGCTTGAACACGCGCATCCTTTTAGAAAAGGGAATGGGCGCGTCAATCGAATGTTTATGGAAAAACTTGGACAAGCAGCAGGGCATACCATTGACTTTTCTTTCATCACAAAAGGACGCATGACAGCAGCTTGTATTGAAGCCATGCAATATGGCAATCCTCAACCGATGAAAGATCTTTTTGAAGATATCACGCATCCGCAAAAATCCCTTGTTTTAAAAGAATTCATCTCCCAAATGAGAAACGCTGGATTGGATGAAATTAACAATCGTGTTGTTGTTGCTGCAAAAGAAGATGTAACCTATGAAGGCATCTTTAGAGGTTTTTCAGCAGAAGGTTTTGTCATGGAAGTAGAGGGAGCTTTCGTCGTCGGACACAAAGATGATCTTCCCCCAGAACAAGTCAAAACATTACAAAACGGTGCTCACCTCTGTTTTCAAAAAACCAACGTTCAAAGCTTAAAAGAAATACTGATCCCAAAAGAAACATTAGCCCCTTTTACCCATGAAGAGTTATTTGAAAGGATTTCAAATGACGCTTATGTTGAAGCATGCCGAAAAGAAATCGAAAATTTATCAAAGACTGTTTATGGTAAAACCCACGCCTTAAAGACAACATTAGGTATCGTAACGGCAGCTCCAAACTTGGGAAATCAATTTGCCGATGAAATTTTAGAAAACCCTCAATCAATTTCTAAATTTGCAGGAAGTAAAATACTTGGCATGAAAAGTTCAAATCGCAGACAAGCCGAACAGACTGTTCCACAACTCAGCCAAGCCTTTAAAAATTATGCCACAATAACACAACAAACAAAAGAAGAAATTTTAGAGCAACACCAAAGAGAACAAAATCGATTGAGTCACGCTGTCGAAAAACCTGGAAAAAATTTACAAAACCTTTTTTCCTTATCAGAAGAACAACAAAGGGAAGCTTTATTGCATTCTCGTTCACTGCGACAAGAACTCCATACCTTTTCACGACAACTACACAATCGTCTATCCTCAGAAGATCGTAAAGCCATACAAGAAAAAGACCATACCAGACTAGCGTGCCTCCTTGGGACATCGGAAAGCAAAGCAAAAGAAATTGCGAATACTGTAAAGAACACCCAAGAAGCACAATGTCAAGCCCGCAGCTTGAAAGTTAGTCGCTCTTCATCGCTTGCTCTTACCGGCTAAAAACGCGTGAACTTTTGCCTTCCAACTAACTCTTAGCGCCAATCATTTTATCTCCATTGCGCCCACCTATTGTTTTAAAATGTTACAAAAGATAGTCCTAAAAATGAATCCTATAATTTACTATAACTTATTGATAATATTTCATAAAAAAACTGTATAAAAGACATAAATGTCCATTACATATCAATATGAATAGCGCGAAGTCTTTGGAGACCATTCAGTTTGATATTCTTCTTTTGTCTTAAAAAATATCAAAAAGTGGGAAATGCGCCAAAGAGGTTTTCTAAAAATATTGAAAGGAAACAGCCATGAAAAAAAATCACCCAAGCCCTTCTACCAATGTAGAGGAACTAAGACGACAAGTTGACCAACAAAATCTAGGTGCTTCTAATGTAGAAGACCTCTACGCAAAGGTTAATAAACCACCCAAAGAACAGCGCACCTCACCTCAATATACACTTCAACAACCACCAAAAACGGTCTATGCTCCCCAAAAGCCACTTGACCAACAAAACCTAGGAGCTTCTAATGTAGAAGACCTCTACGCAAGGGTTAATAAGCCACCCAAAGAACAGCGCACCTCACCTCAATATACACTTCAACAACCACCAAAAACGGTCTATGCTCCCCAAAAGCCACTAGAAAATCCCTATGACAGACTTGGTGGAAGACCAAGTGATGGGCGACGCACCGACAGACTCGTAAACCCCTATTCAATAACAGATTTGGCAGCGCAAGATTGGCAAACACCTTACGACACAGTTGGTGAAGGTGCACAGGGTGGACGACATCCCCAAGAACCAAAACATCATCTCTATTCAGAGCTTGAATTTGGTACAGAAGGTGGTCGCTCTCCCCAAAGACCACTCGAATCTGTCTATGCAACGGTTGGCATGGGGGCTGAAGGTGGGCAAGAGTCTGAACAACTAGAAAATCCCATCTATCAAGGCGTTGGCGGAGGCAGAATCTCCCCTCCCAGAACCCCAAAAGATGTGGTTACAACAAAGCTTTTAAAAAACGTAGACTTTCAATATGGTGTAAGAGAAATCCAAGAGCGATGCAGAGTTGTTTATAAAAACGAACATGCTTTGAATGGACCACTTGCGAAGATCCTTGATGATCCTAAGGGTGCAGAAAAAGTCTTATGGGAGCTTGCAGAAAATCCTGAAAGCGCTGGTAAGCTTGCAGGTCACAAAATACTTGGTGTGAAATCTCCAAACCGCAGAGAAGCTGAAGATGAGTTTACCCACCTTTGCTCAGCTCTTGAGAGACATATACATAATACACAAAAGCTCCATAAACAGTTTACACGGGAGCAGGAAAGAGAAAGAAGTCAAAGACACGAAAGTCCAGAAAGAGACCCAGAACACAGACATCACCACCATCATCATCACGCAAGAGGACGAGAATACAATAGTCCAGAGCCCAGCCCACAACAACAAAGACATGGAGAAAAAGGAATGGCTTTTGCCATGTAAGGGGAGCATAAACATAAAAACAGATAGTTTTTGTTTTTCATGTAATCTTTTTTTCAGTGAGTTTCTTGGTGCAAATCATTTTATCATGATTGCACCAAGAGTTGTTTTAAAATATTACAAAAAATAGTTCTAAAAAAGAATCCTATAATTTATCATAACTTATTGATAAAATTTCATAAAAAAACTGTATAAAAGACATAAATGTTCATTACATATCAATATTGAATAGCGCAGAATCTTTGGAGGTCATTCGGTTGGATATCTTCCTTATATCAAAGTTATCAAAACTAAAAGTGGGGAATGCACCAAAGAGGTTTTCTAAAAATATTGAAAGGAAATATGTATGAAAAAACATCATCCACATCCTTCTGCAAATCCAGAAGCCCTCTATGCAACAGTTAATAAACCAAACAGAGGAAACCAGCGCGGACCAACCCCAGAAGAAGACGTTTTATACGCATCCGTTAGCAGTATTTCTCCTTCCAAAGGGAGACATCCTGATCGGGGAAGAGAAAGTCCTGAAACCGACTATGCAACGGTTGCTCCCCCAAAACGTGAAAAGGAAGTTCTATACACATCAGTGAGCAGCGTTTCTCCTCTTTCAAGAGGGAGACATCCTGATCGGGGAAGAGGAAGTCCTGAAACCGACTATACAACAGTTTCTCCACAACAAAGAGGAAGATCTCCATCTTCCCTCACAACGGAGCAAATAACTGTCATACTTTTAAAAGATCCACATGTTAAAGCATATGGAGAAGAGGTCATACATTGGGGTGCAACTGTCTATGGAAAGGACAATATTTTTCAGAAACACTTGCAAGACATACTTACAGATCCCCGTAAAGGAAAAGACCTTTCAAATCAACTTGCTGAAAATCCTGAGTCTATACATAAGCTTGCGGGCCACCAAACACTTGGCATAAAAAGCCAAGCACGAAGAGCAGCTGAAGATGGTTTTAGATTGCTCGTTGATGCCGTTGATGGTTATACGAAAGCTGTAGAAAACGCAAAAGAACAGCTATTGCAAACCCCTCTAGCGGAACAAAGACGCCATCAAGAAAATTCTCAGCAAGTTGAGAGACACCATCATCATCGTCATCATCACACAAGAGAACAAGAACACAATAGTCCAGAGCACAGCCCTCAACGACAAAGACATGGAGAAAAAGGAATGGCTTTTGCCATGTAAGGGGGCATAAACATAAAAACAGATAGTTTTTGTTTTTCATGTAATCTTTTTTTCAGTGAGTTTCTTGGCGCAAATCGTTTCATTGCGATTGCGCCAAGAATTGTTTTAGAATGTTACAAAAAATAGTCCTAAAAATGGCGCCTGTAATTCACGATAACTATTGATAACTTATTGATAATATTTCACAAAAAAACTGTAGAAAAGACACAAATGTCCATTAAGCTGATTAAAAATAGCGCAGATCTTTGGAGCTCATTCAGTTCGATATCTTCCTTTATCTCAAAGCAATCCAAGCATAAAAGGCAAGAGTGCTCCAAAGAGGTTTTCTAAAACAATTTTTGAAAGGAAACATGCATGAAAAAAAAACACCCTCATCCTTTTCCATCCTCTTCAATACAAGAACTTATAAAGCTCTATGAACAAGCGGCGGCAGAGGTCTCAGGCGCAGCCCCCCTTCCTAAAGAAACACCTTCAAAAAGCAAAAGACTATCATCCATACCGGAAGAAGATGAGGAAAGACAATCTCTTTTAAGCGAAGAAACTGTACATGCATCAACAAATCGAACAGCTTCGTTAACAAGAGGCAGCTCTACCAAAAGGCAGCAAAAACCTGAAACGACACACTCAACAGTTACTTCACAAGTTACCCAAAGGACAACAAGAGTTCTCTCAGAGGAAGAAATCATTCTATTGCTTCCACACCATTCATTGGTTCGAACCTATCAAGAGGAAATCCAACATTTATCCGCAAAAGCCTATGGTAACCCAAACATTTTGCAAGAAAAAATGCAGGAAATTCAAAAAAATCCTGCTGCAGGAGAAGAGATCTCATGGCGCATGGCAGCTCATCCTGAAAGTATCGCTAAACTTTCCGGCACCAACATGTTGGGCTTTAAAAATCGAACGCGTAGACGCGCGGAAGAAAGTTTTTCCGCTCTCAGTATCACCGTTGATTGTTATACAGAAGCCGTAAAACAGGCAAGAGAGAGCCTCTTACAATCTCCAGAGCAAGAACTCAAAAACTATGAACGCTTAATGGGGAAGGAAGCCGTCGCTAAACTTCTGCAAAAACCAGATCAACGTGAAAAAGAAACTCTTTCAGAGACAGAAATTTCTACCCAAATTCAACAACATTCAAAAGTCAAAAGACACCGCGCCCAAATCCAATATTGGTGTAAAGTTGTTTTTGGGAACGAAAACATTTTGCAATCACAAACAGAAGAGCTTTTCCAAAACCCTGAAACAATAGAAGCACTCGCACAGCAACTTGTCGGAAATCCTCAATCTTTTCACAAGTACGCTGGTCATAACTTTTGTGGCTTTAAAAATCAAGCACGCAGACATGCTGAAGCGGGTCTTTCTCACCTCATTGACGCCGCTGACAATTATGCAACAGCTGTAACACAAGTAAGAGAGAGCCTTTCAAAAACTCAGCAGACAAAACAAGGACACAATGAAGCATCTTCTGAGAGAGCGCAAATCTTGCATCAACAACAAAGCGTCTCACAGTCTGCTCAACGCGTTGAGCTTTCAACAGTAACGCATGAAGGAGCAACAACCTCTACTCAACAAAGAGAAACAGATATTCGTCCTCGCAAAACTGCCGCCCCAAAAGCGATGGCTTTTGCCAGTTAAACAGACATAAGTTTTCACGTTGAATCCAACGTCTTGGCGCAACCATAGCAGAGGTGATTTGCGCCAAGAAATGGGGAAATTCATTCCTCCGCTACTTAATCTCAGCTATTGATCAAACAATATTTAGAGAGTGATTATGATCTGAACCATGAGAGTCAAATCTTGTGAAGCTTCTCAGTTTCATATTCTCTTTCATATTAGAGTAAGTGAAAAAGCATAAAACAGAATAAAAACCAACGTATATTTTTAAATAGTATTTAAAAACAATATTGAAAGAGTTTGAAAGGAACATGCATGAAAAAAAGAAATCCCTCCCCTTTTATCACCGAAATGATGGAAAAATTTCAACAACAGGCTGAACAATCCCCCACCAGCCCCCCCCCTCCCCAAGTTTCTCAAAGTTTGCCAAAACCAACTGTACAAAAACGCCCAGAAAATTTATCCTACCACCCAAAAGTTGCTCCACCACCTCCCCCACGTATGAAAAGCCCAGTGCAAACCAGCACAATGCCTCCTAACGCCAAAAACCAAGAGACACCTCCCCTACAAAAAAAAGCAGCTCCGCCAAAACCTCAGCGTGAAAAAGAGAGACAACAACATAAACCGACAGTTCAAGAGTCCCCCTTCCTACAGACAAAAGTGGCTCCACCCCCTCCTCCACGCATGAGAGAAAAAACACAAACCGGCACAAAAATCTCCAACTCAAAAATCCAAGAACACTCCTCTCCGCACACAAAAACAGCTCCACAAAGACCTCCACGTGCAAAAGAGAGGCAACAACATAGACCAACAGTTCAAGAGTCCCCTTCCCCGCAAAAAAAAATGGCTCCGCCCCCGCCCCCACGTATGAGAGAAAAAACACAAGCCGACGCAAAAATCCAAAAGCATGAAACCCAAGAAAGCCCCTCCACGCGCATAAAAATGGCTCCACAAAGACCACCGCGTGCAAAAGATAGAGAACAAAATAAACCAACTGCTCAAGAATCCCCTTCTCTACAGACAAAAGTGGCTCCGCCCCTTCCCCCACGCATGAGAGAAAGAGTACAAAACAGCACAAAAATTCAAAATCCTGAAACACACGAACCAAGTGTTAGACCCAAAACATCATCACATATGAAAGTCAGGCAGCAAAGCAGTTCATCATCACAAGACAGTGGAACATATGCCGTCCCGCCTTCAAGAAAACCGCACCGTATGGAAAACAGAAAACAAAGCGATACTGTCGTCCCAAAAACTTCCTCTCCACACACGGCAATTGAACAACCAAAACCGTCTCACGAACAAAAACCATCTATTAATACAATGGAAAGAGAGCTATTGCTCGTAGCATATCAAGAAGAAATACGATTTTTGTGCGAAAAGGTTTATGGCGAACGGCTTATTTTAAGTGAAAGAATAGAAGCAATCAAAGAAAACCCCGATATGGGAGAACAGCTCTTATGGGATGTTACAGAACGGCCTAAGTCTATTTCTAAGCTTGCTGGTAGAAAAGTTCTTGGCATAAAAAATCATGCGCGCAAACAAGCTGAAGAAACTCTTCCTACCCTATGTGCTGCTATTAACGGTTATGTGTATACTTCAAAATATACAAAAAGTGAAAGTATTTCTCAAGGTCCTCACACGGAACAACAACATCAGCGACAAACACAGGAGGAAGAGCTAACAAATCAACATTTACAAAATCCGCTCAATTCAGAAAAGAAAATAAAACCTCTCTCAAATCAGGAAATTGCTCGCAGAGTTCAACAAGATCCATCGGTTCAATATGGTCAAAGAGAGATCCAATATTGGTGCCAAATTGTTTATAAGGATCCATTTATTTTGCAATATAGAATAGAAGATATGCACAAAATTCCAGAGATAGGAGAAGAAATTGTATTTCAAATTGAAAAGGATTGTACATCTTTTGCTCCTCTTGCTGGTAAGCAAGTCCTTGGCTTAAAAAACGGAGCACGAAAAGCTGCTGAAGAAAATCTTCCTACCCTTTGTACCGCCATTAAGGATTATGCTGAAACTGTAAAACAGTTAAGAGAAACCATTGTGCAAAACCATCAGGCAGAACAACAAAAACGTCATCAACCGCTTAACGATCTCGATAAAAAATTGCAACAGCAGCAAAACTTATCGCAGCCCTCAAAGCTACCTGAGCGCTCAACAGCAAAGCGGCATCAAGAAATTGCAGAAACTTCTAGACAAGAAAATCAACCGCATGTTCGACCGCGCAGAGCCGAAACATCAAAAGCAATGGCTTTGTCGTGACAGTATAATCATCGTTGACTTTTCATACAAAACTTTGGTGCAATTATCTTGCCAAGATTGCACCAAAAACGGTGTATGAAATACAGAAAACTTTGAATAAGGCACCCCATTATTTTACAGAATTCATTGATAAAATTTCACGATAATACTTCATAAAAATTACAAACTGTAACTTTGTTCCATGCGAATAAGGTCAATTTTTTCAATCATTCAAATAGGCACTCTTCTTTGAAGAAAACGCTATGAAAATAATAAAAGGCAAAAAATGTAAAAAAGAAGATTTTAAAAAAATAATGTTACCATTTGAAAGGAAATATGCATGAAAGAAAACACAGAACATTGTGCCTCCTCTACACCGGAAGAATTGCAAGAACAACACTCTGCAATTAATGCAGCCATTTCAAAGCAAATCAATGAAGAAGCGCAAAAATTTTTCTACCCCAATAGCAAAGTGCTTAAAAATAAATACCGCATCAAAGATAACGAAATATTAAAAGAACGCTGTTCTAATGATGTAAAAGAAGAAATGATAAAACTGCACCAAGAACCTCTACCAGAGCAGTTTAATGCCTCTTATCTAAAATACCTTCATCAACGCCTCTTTTCCCGCACATTTGAATGGGCCGGACAAACGCGCGAAGAGCCTTTTACATTTGAAGATGGCACTGTTGCTTCTATGCCCATTTTGAAAAGAAAAGAATTTACAAAACCTTTTGCGATTGGCAGAAAAATACAGGAGGGACTAGAAAAGTTAGATAAAACGCTTGCTGAAAAGAATAATTTACAAGACTTAACTCGCGAAGAATTCGTTGAACAAGCAGCTAGTATAATGATAGATTTGCACCACTTGCATCCTTTCAGAGAGGGCAATAGGCGCACAAAGAGACTGTTTGTTGAAAAACTCTCTCAAGCAGCAGGACATGAGCTAGACTTTTCTCTTGTGAGCAAAAAACGTAAAAACTTTGTCCGCGTCGCTGCCATGGAACATGGCGACCCAGAGCCTATGAAGCATCTTCTTGAGGATATCTCAAATCCAGAAAAATTGCTCCTCTTACGAGAATTCACCAACTCTATGAGAGAGCTTGGATTAGATGAAAAAAATTATCATCTCGCTGTCGTTGCAAAAGAAGGAGAAACCTATCATGGTACCTATAGAGGCAGTGGACCCAATGGCTTCATGCTTGATGCCAACGGCATTTTCATCTTGGGAAATAAAAAAGATCTCACCCCAGAGCAAATACAGACATTAAAAATCGGTGACGCCCTCTCCTTTACAGCACAAAAAGTTCAAAAACCAGAAAAAACCCAGAAAAAAACATTGCTTCCAGAAGAAAAAGAAGAAAAAAGAGCCACTCTTAAAAACGATGAAATAACTGAAAAGAGCAAAGACAAAACATCCATTCAAACAAAGAAAAAGGGAAAATCCTATTTTTCACCATGGATTGCCTCTCATGTTTTACATGACAGCGTTGAAGTTATGCCCAAAAGTTTGCAAGCACAAGAAAAAGAACAAATGACACAACCAATTGTTCAATCGGCTTCCGCTATGAGGCAAATGCAAAAAGATTTTCAAAAAAATATTTTACAGAGCAATAATACAGCGACAAATGATCCAATATCTGTCAAAATGACAAAGGAAACACGCTCTGATCATCCAGAAATAGAAAAACAGCCTATCAAAAAAGCAATGGCATACTGGGATACTGGTACAAGAAAAACGGACACCATCCCTCTCACCTTACAGGAGAAATTATCATCACCACCTGAAACCGAAGAAAATAAGACAATACACCGTAATTTCTTTTACCCCAATAGTATCACCTTAAAGAATAAATATGGAATAAAAGACTACGGAAAATTAAAAGTGCAATGTGCCCATGATACAACAAAAGCAATCATTCATCTGCGCCAAGAAGCGCCACCACAAAAACTAACCTCCACATATCTCCAATATATTCATCACACCCTATTTAAAAATACTTTTGAATGGGCCGGACAAACACGCGAAAAACCATTTACATTTGAAGATGGTACCGTTGCTTATATGCCAATGATGAAAAAAGCTGGTATTTCTTTTGCCTCAGCAAAACAGATACAGGAGGGACTAGAAAATTTAGATAAAATACTTGCTGAAACGAATAGTTTAAAAGGCTTAACCCGCGAAACATTTGTTGAATATGTCACTGAAATGTTGATACAGCTCAACTATACCCATCCTTTCAGAGAAGGTAATGGACGCACGCAACGAATGTTTTTTGAAAAACTTGGGCAAGTTGCTGGCCACACACTCGACTTTTCTCTTGTAACAGAAAAACGTATGAATCTTGCCAGCATTGCATCGCTAAAACATAACGATAAAGAAGAAATGAAACATCTGCTTGAAGATATCTCAAATCCAGAAAAAATACTTATTTTAAAAGAATTCATGGACAGTATGAAACATATCGGGCTTGAGAGTATTCATCATCATCTTATTATAACAGCAAAAGAAGGTCATACCTATAAAGGCTTTTACAGAGGCAGTGGACCCAATGGCTTTATGCTTGATGCTAACGGAATTTTCATCTTGGGAAATAAAAAAGATCTCACCCCAGAGCAAATACAGACATTAAAAATCGGTGACGCTCTCTCCTTTACAGCACCAAAAATTCAAAACCAGCAAGAAGTGCTTATCCCCGCACAAACAATAGCCCCCCTTACCAACAATGAAATTGCCACAAGGATAAAAAACAACGTTTCCATTCAAGCAAAAAGAAAAGAAATAGAAACTTTGTGCCAAATCATTTATGGCAATCGTCATATTTTGCGGGAAAGAATTGAGATGATCCATGAAAATCATATTGAAGGAGAACAACTCTCCTATCAAATTTCCACCTCCCCCCAATCTATTTCTAAGCTTTCTGGTAGCAATGTATTTGGCATAAAAAACAACGCGCGCGCCCATGCTGAAGCAAATATTTTGCCCCTCTGTAAAGCCATTGATCGTTATATCAATATTTCTAAACAAACAGAAAGAGACATTCTCCATACCCATCATGTAAAACAAAGGCGGTGTGAACAGTCGGTAGAAATACCTAAAGCTTGGATAACAAATCTCTTTTCCGTGTCAAAAACACAACAGCAAGAAACGTTATCAAACTCTCCCGAATTAAGGGGGGAGATAAGGACTTATATCAAAAAAATCAATGAGCGCTTATCCTCAAGCGAGCATGAAGCTATAAAAGAAAATAATCCTGAAAGACTTGCGAAGAGTCTTGGCACATCAACCATCAAAGCAAAAGAGATTATGGAAATAGTCAAGCAGATAAAAGAGATAGAACAGCATATACAACCCATGTATTTTTATAATCATAAATTCGATGAGCGTTTCGCACCAAACCAGCATCAATCTATAAAGAAAAACAATGAAAAAAAATGTTCCAACACTCTTGATAAAGAGGCAATTAAAGTGCAAAAAATGACAGAAAACGTCAATCAGAATCCCAAAAGACAAGAAAATATTCAACCTCACAAAACGGCACACGCAAAAGCAATGGCAATGAATGTCTAAAAGGTTCATAAACTTTAACTTTTTCGCCCCCTCTGGTAAAAATGATAGCCTTTATCCCCCTTGCCTTCATCGGCAAATCAATCGCACCTCAAAGAGAATGGAAACCATGAGAGAGTAATTTTTATCTTATTTCCTCAGATTTTATCCTCATCAACTGTGAAAAGAAACCTGAACAGGAAAAATGCTGTTGAAAGATCATGTCTTCCTATCCTCTTGTTTATGTAATCTCTAAAATGGGAGGGCCGGCAAATTTGGGGAAAACATAAAGCCGTAAAAGTGAAAACCAATCACCAACTTTACCATTACCTTTTAGCTCAGCCTTACGACTTTTTAAAAGATCTAAAGCGCTGTTTTCTTAATAATGAATAAATAATGGAAATGGCGCATTGCTCCACGCTTTTATTTTATTGGAGTTCTTTTAATAGGGTCACACCCCTCACATAAAACAGAACGGTATTGGCTTACACTATTCACGATATCACACCATAAAGGGAAATGATCATTATATATCCCTTCAAACTGTTATGATATCACTCGCATATTTCAGTTTGAAAAAGAAATTTTAATTATTTTATGGCAACAATAAAAATTTTAATGCAACAGTAAACAAGGAGCATAAAAAAGTCTTCAAGCACCATTGTTGACAGAAAGATAAACACCGTCGTAAAACGCTTTCAAAAAGTCTCCTTGATTAGGATAGAGATCAGATTTTTACGATTTAAAACAGTTTATTTCTCCTGTCATCGCTTCTCTTTTACAACAAAGTTGATATATCTTTATGACATTGATTAAAAAAATTGCGACAGTTGCTTCCGGAACCCTCATGAGCCGTATTTTTGGCTTCGTACGCGAAATGCTTATGGCAGCAGCCCTAGGGACAGGTCCTGTTTCTGATGCCTTTAACGCTGCTTTTCGTTTTCCCAACACATTTCGTCGTTTTTTTGCTGAAGGTGCCTTTAACGCTGCTTTCATTCCTCTTTTTGCAAAAAAAATCACTGAAGAAGGCCACGAAACGGCATGCAAATTTGCAGAAGAGGTCTTTGGCGTTCTCTTTTCACTGCTCTTACTGTTAACGATTGCGATGGAACTCAGTATGCCTTTTTTGGTACGAACCATTATTGCTCCAGGTTTTACAGAAGATGTAACAAAATTTAACGCTACAATTCACTTTACTGCAATCATGTTTCCCTATTTAACCTGCATGTCGCTTGCTGCCATGATGGGGGGTATGCTTAATGCTCTACGACGCTATTTTATTGCCGCCATTGCTCCACTCTTTTTAAACATTGTTCTGATTGGTGTGCTTGCCTATGCTTGGATCTATAAACTTGACGCTTGGCATATCGGTTTAAATCTCTCTTGGGGTGTGTTGGCAGCAGGGCTTCTTCAACTCACCTTAATTGCCCTTGCTTTACGTCAAAGTGGAATGAAAATTTCCTTCCGCCAGCCCCATTTTAGTCCTAATGTTCGCAAGCTGTTAACTTTAGCATTTCCAGCAGCCATCACGGGTGGCATCACGCAAATTAATTTGCTCATTAATACCAACATTGCTTCTAGTCAATCAGGTGCTGTTTCTTCTTTAATGTATGCGGATCGTCTTTATCAATTGCCTTTAGGCGTAATCGCCATTGCCGTTGCAACGGTTCTTTTACCAGAGTTAACACGCGCTTTGCGGAGCAAAAAGCATAAAGAAACCCACCATTTACAAAACCGCTCTATTGAATTAACATTGTTGTTAACACTTCCAGCATCCATCGCTTTTTTGCTGCTCTCCACTCCCATTGTCAGTTTGCTCTTTGAACGAGGACAATTTACCAGTCAATCAACACACCATGTTGCACAATTACTGGAGCTTTATGGACTAGGACTTCCAGCTTTTGTTCTTATTAAGGTCTTTATTCCTAATTTTTTTGCCCATGAAGATACCAAAACACCGATGATTTTTACAGGTATTTGCGTTTTTATCAATATCGGTCTCGCCTTAACATTATTTCCTATTCTATCTGCACGAGGCATTGTTATTGCTGAAATTACCTCTGGATGGGCCAACACCCTGTTGCTGTGGAGTGTCCTTATCAAACGCGGTTATTGGAAATACGACTTCCAACTAATAAAGCGAATATTATGTCTCATGATGGCAACTCTTTTGAGTGCACTAGCCGTCTATTACGGATTGAATGTATTTAGTTTTTTGTCTTTTCCTTTATCCTCACAAGCATCCTTTTTCTTGCGCGCGATCACCTTAGCTGGGATCATGATTGGCATATTTTTGATCTATTTTAGTACCTATTTTTTATTCAACACCCGTTCCTTTTTTCACACGCTTAAAAATTTGAAAAAACGCTCATAATATCTATACTTTGTCAAAAACAATAAAATGAATAACCTTAATTGAAGAAAGAGCACTCCTATGGATACCTTCACACCACTTGTCTTTTCCGGCGTACAACCGAGTGGTCATTTACATCTTGGCAATTATCTTGGAGCCATTCAGCGTTGGGTTGAACTGCAAAACTCTCATCACTGTCTCTATTGTGTTGTGGATATGCATGCGCTCACAGTCAACCCAGATCCCCTTACTTTACGCGAATCCACCAGAACAGTGACAGCAGCTTTTTTAGCCGCCGGTATTGATCCTCAAAAACACATTATTTTTAACCAATCACGTGTTTTTCAACATGCTGAACTCGCCTGGATTTTTAATTGTGTTGCCCGTATCGGCTGGCTTCAACGCATGACACAATTTAAAGATAAAGCGGGAAAAGATCGCGAAAAAGCATCCATCGGGCTTTTTGCTTATCCCACTTTGATGGCTGCTGATATTTTAGTCTATCGTGCAACCCATGTTCCAGTAGGCGAAGATCAAAAACAGCATGTTGAACTCACACGCGATATTGCACAAAAGTTTAACAACGACTATGCACAGCGTATTGCCGAATTAAATTTTGGCGTCTCTATGCAAACGGATGAAGAAAAAAGACAAGGCTTTTTTCCTCTTCCAGAAGCACTGATTGGAACAACAGCCACACGCGTTATGTCTTTGCGCGATGGGACGAAAAAAATGTCAAAATCAGATCCTTCAGATTTTTCACGCATTAATTTGACCGATGATGCTGATCTTATCGCAAAAAAAATACGTAAAGCCAAAACGGATTCGGCCCCTCTTCCCGATACCCTTGCCGCTTTAAAAGAACGACCAGAAGTAGATAACCTGCTTGGTATTTATGCCGCCTTTGCCAAAGTTAGCAAAGAAAAGATTCTTTTAGAATTTTCTGGTCAACAGTTTTCGCATTTTAAAACAGCTCTAGCCGACCTTGTTGTCCATAAGCTTGCCCCTATAACAGAAGAATTACGTCGCCTTCATAAAGAAAGCGGTTATATCGACTCTGTTTTGCATGATGGCGCTAAACGTGCTAGTATGCTTGCAGAAGAGAATATGAAAAAAATTCGTGAAATTGTTGGATTTTTGCACGATACATAAAAATAATAAAACTAAAAACTGTAGAGAGCAAAAAAATCGTTTGTACAAAATAGAGAAAGTGCATGATTTCCAAACCCCAAAATCCGAAAAAAGAACCAAAGAAAAAAAACTTAGTTATTATCGATGAAACACCAGAGTGTCGGCGTGCCGTTGCGTTTGCCGCACAGCATGCCCAAAATACCAGTAGAACATTGGTATTACTTTGTGTCGTTGATAGTGTAGAATTTCAACATTTTCTGGGTGTAAACAACCTTATGCGTACAGAATCAAAGCAAAGTGCTCATAAAATATTAGGAGACATTGCCAGTGAAGTCCGCACCACCCATGCGCTTGAAACAGAAATAGTAGTGCGTGAAGGAAAAAAAATTGATGAGATTTCTAAACTGATCGACGAAGATAAAAGGATTGCACTGATTGTTTTAGCAGCCAGTGGACATACAGAAGGACCAGGACCCCTTGTTCAATTAATCGGGAATAAAGGGACAGCTTTTTCAATCCCTGTCATTGTTATTCCTAGCAATCTTGCCGATGAAGATATTAGATCTATTGCCTAAAAAATATAATTTTCTACAATGTAAGATCTTCCCAAGCCTTCATTATAAAAGGAGAATCTATGTTTATTCAAACTGAAACCACCCCAAACCCTGCAACACTTAAATTCCTGCCAGGACGCGTGGTTCTTTCTGAGGGCGTATTAGAATTTCGTGACCGTGAAGAAGCAGCTAAAAACTCACCTTTAGCGGCTAAACTGTTTAATATTCCCAATATCAATGGTGTCTTTTTAGGCTATGATTTTATCACCGTGAGCAAAAAAGAAGGAGAATGGCAACATCTTAAACCCGTCATTTTAGGCACAATTATGGAACATTTTCTATCCAATGAGCCAGTGATCACCACCAACGCCACAACACAAGCACAAACCCATGCCCTTAACGAAGAATTTTATGACAAAAAAGATGCTGATATTGTCTTAACCATTAAAGAGCTCCTTGAAACGCGTATCCGCCCCGCAGTTGCCAATGATGGTGGAGACATTACTTTTCGTGGATTTGAAAATGGTATTGTTTATCTCAATATGCGCGGCGCCTGTGCTGGATGTCCCTCTTCAACGGCAACCCTCAAACATGGTATTGAAAATCTTTTACGTCATTTTATCCCTGAAGTTTTAGGCGTTGAAGCCATGCCACAATAAATATTGACCTCAATAGGTAAAACAACCACATTGATTGCCCTTCTTCAACAGCGCTCAAACATGGAGTGCAAAAATCTTACATCATTTTATTCCTGAAATTTTAGAAGTGAGCTATGCAGCCATAAAAATACAGTACTGTAAAAAAATCTAAATAAAATGATCCCTTCGCTCACCTTTCACCTCCACATATGCCTTAAAAAGCTTTCTGCCCCTTAAGAGCATAAGTTGTTTCAATAAACCAATCGCATAGACAGAAATAGAACGCATAGGGATGTGCATTTTAAATTTATTTTGTTTCATAATCTTGTCATGCAATTTTAACTAGGAAAACAGGACCTCGTTACAAAAAAAGAAAACCCCAAAAAAAACATTGCAAGATAGAGTGCCCATTTGCTTCATCTTTCTCAGCTCTCCCAACGACAAAATCATGCAAAATACTTCTTGTAGCAAACCGGCACCATCATTATATCTGCCAGCCCCCAATGTTGCGACAGCCCTTGGCACTTAAGACGATTCATAAGAGCCATTTTTAATCCTTTCTTGTACAGTTTTTACCCACACGCCAGCCCCACTTGTGGTGTGCAAATAAGTGATTTTAATTGATTCAACATGGAACAGATTTGAAATGAGAGAATCCACGTTATTCGGGATTCTAATTCAATATGAATAACGCTAATTTATTATTATAAATCAATATGTTGTAGCATAAAATTGACAAAGATCATATTTTGCAACTTGAATGAAAATTCTGACATTCTTCTTATTTCAATTCTGTTTTTATTGCATCAATGAAAATCGTCCGCTTACACAGCACAAACTGGATAATAACAAAAACTATTTTTAATAGCGCTTATAAACACTTTTAAATATAAGAACTGTTGCAACATTGAGAGCTGGAAAAAAATGCATGATGATGCTACCTTATCAGTATCTCGTACCGATCTTTTCCTATTTTTGAGTCAAAAATTCCCCTCTAGCACCTTGAATCTGATCTCCATAAATATAGCGAGGAAGGTGTGTACAAATACTTGTAAAAATAAATAAATGTAAAATCAGATCTATTATGGTTGTTTTGGAAGTCATTTGAGAAAAAGTGGGAATATTTTTTCAATTCAGCAGAAATAAGTTTGTTACTTTACGGCATCGTTCTCTTCATAAAGCGCATACCTTTATTGTTGCTTGTAAATCAACATCTACCCCTTCTCATCACAATATGTTTAAAAGAAAAGACAGTGTCAGTATTTCTCTACTATATATATTTTTCCAACCCTCAAGGTTGCAATAGCCCTTGGCACTTGAGATGGTTCATAAGAGGCCTTTTTACTACTTTCTTGTACCATGTCACTCCACACGGATCTCCCCGCCTGTAACATGCAAGAGACATGATTTTGATTGATTCAACACGGAACAGATCTGGAGCTCTCATTCAACATGCAAAATAGTGAATTATCTTTATAAATCAAATTATTGCTGTACGTATTTTTATATCCCAATAAGGGCATATATTGCATCTATCTGATTGGCATAATCAGTGAAATAAGAAAAGAAATACAAAAACAATTGCAATAGGATAAACGTCTAAACTTTTTTCACAAACTCCGACTTTAAACTCATCTGCCCAATCCCAGGAATTTTGCAATCAATATTATGATCTCCATCTACCAAGCGAATATTCTTTACCTTCGTCCCCCCTTTTAAAACAGATGAAGCGCCTTTTACTTTCAGATCTTTTATCACCATAACAGTATCGCCATTTGTCAAAATCTGACCATTGGCATCATAAACAGTATCGGAAAGAACAGCGGCATCGTTCTTTTGTGGCCATTCATGTGCGCATTCAGGACACACAAAATTTTTACCATCTTCATAAGTATAAAGACAATCACAACGAGGACATTTGGGATATTGGGTCATAAATTCCCCTTTTTTAGAAAAATCATTCATTATGACGGTCATAAAACAAGAAATGCTTATTGTCCATTATTTTAGAAAAATACGTCCCTTTGTTTCATTCCCCATCTGCCAACTATGTTTGTCAATGCGATCACCACAGACAAGACGTTAATTTATAAGAATGATTTATCATTGTACACCTTAAATAAGCCCCTACCTATCATAAAATTTACTCCCTTCATTCTCTCTTATAAATCAATCAAAATCATTTTCTTATCCGTCACAAATGAAATTAACGAATGGATAAAAAATGAAAAAAGGAACATCTCTTAATAAATTCTCTCAAAGAGCGAAGCACGATTGAATATTGCGAGAAAAGAAAGTGATGCCTTAACTTGACCTTTTATTTTAAGTAAAAATAACGGTTATAATATTAGAGAATATGTTGATTTATAATCATCATCAATGGTTTTGTATATTGAATAGAACACCCGAATATTTTAAGATTTTCTTATTTCAAATCCTCTTCTATTGAATCAACCAAAGCCTTGCGCTTGCATGTTACAAGTGGAAAGATGCACATTGGGAACTAATCAATAAGTGTGATGGAGCTGGGCTTACTCTCTCATAAAAATGGTGGTGCTCAATGTTGTCACTGCCCTTGGCACAAAAGATGATTGATTCATAAGAGGTGTTTTTAGTTCTTTTTTGTACAGTTTTTATCCACACGGCTCTCCCCGCTTGTTATGTGCAAATGAATGGTTTTAATTGATTCAACATGGAATAGATTTGAGATGAGATAATCTTACAATATTGGAGAGCTCTCATTCAAATTGAATAATACTAAATTATTATTATAAATCAATTTATTATCCAATATATATCGACCATTATATTCTTCTCGAGGATTTACCGTTATCTCCTACATGAACAGCATTCCATAAAGAAGGGCGTAAGTGTATTGAGAGAGGCTTTTTAAATAAGCATATGAAATGCGCAATAACGACAGTGTTCTGTTTTGCATGAGGAACATCATCCTATTAAACAAACACTTCTATCAAACCATCAGAAACCATTGGGCATAAATGCTCCGATTATGCTGGATTATAATTGCCTACAGCATTCGGTTTTAAGAAGCACGCAGTTTTAGGAATCGGATCGATATGTAAAGGTGAAAAAAACAAAGCGAGCTTGAAAATGGAGTTAAGCTCTTCCTTATGGCAAATAAAATCATGCCCCTAAAAACATACCCCATGTGATCAATCATCATACCTTTACAAAAAAACATTCCAATGATCTTAGGTAATAATATCAGGGTGGTCTCGTCCCAATACTTGTTGTATGTTTAGTAGTTTTAGTGCCACCTGTTGCAAAGGTTGGAGAACTTCTTGCGGATTAAAATTGTGTTTGCGTGGATCACTTTCATACTGTTCAAAATAAAGTCGTAAAGTAGCACCCAGTGTTCCTGTTCCCGACAAACGGACTACCAACCGTGCTCCATTCTTGAAAAAAATACGGATACCTTGCCGCGTGCTAACGCTCTGATCAACAGGATCATGATATGTAAAATCGTCTGCTTTTTTGACGAAAAATCCAGAAATTTCAGTTCCTGAATGTGGTAAGTGTGCACGCAAATGTTCTATAATTTCCAAAGCTTTATCGGCTTCGACTTCTTCATAATCATGCCGTAACGTGTAAAAACGCCCATAGGTGTACCAATGCTGTTGAACAATTTGTGCGACAGTTTTTTCTGTTACCGCTAAAAGATTTAACCAAAATAGGACAGCCCATAAACCATCTTTTTCACGGATATGATGAGACCCAGTTCCAAAGCTTTCTTCACCACAAAAGGTTACTTTCCCCGCATCCAAAAGCGTTCCAAAAAACTTCCATCCCGTTGGTGTTTCAAAAAATTTTAATCCTTTTTTTTCCGCGACCAGATCAGCAGCACGCCCCGTCGGCATAGAACGCGCTATCCCCACAACACCTTTTCGATATCCTTTAATGAGGTGTGCATGCTCAGCCATAATAGCCAGAGAATCTGACGGCGAAACAAATTGCCCACGACCAATAATGAGGTTACGATCTCCATCACCATCAGAGGCTGCGCCAAGATCTGGTCCTTTCTCTGACATCAATAAATCATAAAGAGCCTTAGCATAAACCAAATTGGGATCTGGATGACCACCTCCAAAATCTGGCAAAGGAATACCATTAACCACCGTCCCTTCAGAAAATCCTAAGCATTTTTCAAAAATTTCATGAGCATAAGGCCCTGTTACCGCATGCATGGCATCAAACCGTAAAGTAAGACCTCGAGCAACAGCCTTGGCAATACAGTCAAAATCAAAAAGCTCCTGCATCAAAGCAACATAATCAGCGACAGGATCAATAATATCAATCCGCATGGCTCCCATAAAGATCGTACCTTGCCTATCTAAATCAACATCTGGTGCTTCAAGAATTTTATAAAAAGAAAGACGTTGCGATGTTGCAAAAATAGCATCACATAAAGAATTAGGAGCGGGTCCCCCATTAGAAATATTATATTTAATACCACAATCTCCTTCTGGACCACCAGGATTATGGCTTGCAGAAAGAATAAGTCCACCATGGGCATGAGTTTTACGAATAAGATGCGAAACAGCAGGTGTAGAAAGAATACCGCCCCTTCCCATTTTAATAAGAGAGACACCATGCGCCGCTGCCATCTTCAACACAATCTGAAGGATAGTACGATTAAAAGTGCGCCCATCCCCCCCAAGAATTAACATTTTTCCTTCAAGAGGCCCAATGTTATTAAAAAGAGACTGTATAAAGTTTTCTACATAATGGGGTTGTTGAAAAACAGACACTTTTTTGCGCAAACCAGATGTTCCCGGTTTTTGCCCCTCAAAAGCCGTGGTCAAAACTGTCTTTATGGTCATATCCATACCTTTATATTCTTTCCTATAATTTTAAGGTGAAGAGTATCCAAAGTCGACCATTAATTCTACTTGACGGAAGTGTGAAATATTTGCACACTCGTTAGAAGTAAGAATTTTTTAAGAAGCCCTTTTATTTAAAACGATCTTTCCCATATGTTTTTAAATACGAAGGCTGTTTTAAAACAAAATTTTCGTAAAAGAATACAGGAGCATCATGATGATGAAAAAAACAGTTCCCAATGTAACATTCCACACACGCGTACGCGATGAATCAATGGCTGGAGACAATCCTTATCGGTGGCAAGAAGTTAGCAGCGATGCTTACTTTAAAGGAAAGCGTGTTATTCTTTTTTCTCTTCCTGGAGCTTTTACCCCTACTTGCTCAACCTTTCAGCTGCCTGACTTTGAAAAACTCTATGATGAATTTAAACACGCTGGTATTGATGAAATTTATTGCCTTTCCGTCAATGATGCTTTTGTCATGAATGCTTGGGGAAAAGCACAAAATATCAAAAACGTGAAATTAATTCCCGATGGCTCTGGTGAGTTCACACGCAAAATGGGTATGCTGGTTGCAAAAGACAATGTTGGTTTCGGCATGCGATCATGGCGCTATGCAGCTGTTATTAATGATGGTGTGGTTGAACAATGGTTCGAAGAAGCAGGTTTTTCAGATAATTGTGCAACAGATCCTTACGAAGTTTCTTCACCACAAAATGTTTTAAAAGCCTTGAAAAGCTAATTCCAACCCCGAATCGTCCATTTAAACAAAATTTTACGACACAAATTTCCTGAGCAGGAAAGTTTGTGTCGTTTATTTTTTGCAACATCTATTCGTGAAAGCAGACCCTATAAGTTTATTGTGTGCCTTCTGTGAGAAAAGATTAAAGCAATAATTTTTTCAATAAATATTTTATGTTCTAACGGCTTTGTAAAAGCTTGAAAAATTGCTGATGAAAAATCTGGCCCCGTTGTGGTACTAAAAAATCAAAGAGTTAAAAGCTGTTGCACGCTATCAAAAAATGCTGATGCAATTGCCAAATGCGCAAATTCATGCAAAACTCTCTCGGAAACATCAAGGATTAACATATAGATAAACTATGCAAAATCAACGCTGAGCTCCTCATGTTGAGAAAAACTTTATGTTGAAAATGGTTTGATTTATAATTTCTCATATTAAATGAGAGGAGCCGAATATCATAAGATTGTTTTATTTTATCCCTTCTTATATTGAATCCCTTAAAACTATTTTTTTGCTCATTAGCAAGTGGGATTGGCATATGAATAAACCATTAAAAAGAGTGAAAATGCTTCTCGTAAATGCTTTCAAAGGCGAAAGCTGTGAACATTAAGACTGCAAGGTACACAAAAGCATCAAGAGAGAAAATACAGATCAAACATTTGTTTGAAGAGGCGCACAGTTCAAATTGAGTTATGTCTCATAAAAAATAATCAAACACGGCATAAAAACAGCTCTGCATAAAGAACCGTTTATAAAGAAGATTCAATCAAAACAAATCCCGCAAACATTCCAATTCACATACCATAAACAAACTCATTACTGTTCTCATAGCCATTTATTCTAAGCTTTTATTTTTCTCTAAGAGAAAAACGGTTAAAGGAGTTGTTTATTCGGGTATTCTACCGTAAAACGTGCTTCTATCTCTTCCTCTTCATCGAACTCAAAATCTTCATCACATTCAGGAAGACCAAAAATATCTGGATTGATGAAATAACAATCTTTTTTTGTCCCCTTCGCTACAATTTTATTTGTTTCTAATTCTTTGATACCTTCTTTAAAACTTTCAAAATTAAGATATTCTGGTTCTTGAATTGAAAGATCGCAAGTCAAAAATTCTTCAAGAATATCAAGATCCAATGTTATCTGATCAAACCATAAATCCACATTATCCCCCTCATCTAACATTTTCCCTAATTGCCACAACATCACAAAAAATGCTTTCATACCATTAAATGATAACCCAAAAATCATACGCCGACATGACGAGGCGCCTGAAAAGGTAATTTGCGGAAGATCTTCAAATCCGAAATTTAAAGGAGGAAGTTTAAATGATTTTCCAATATTCTCAGGTCTTTCAAGAATAAAGGGATTTCGTTCATAGAGCAGAGTAAAATCATATTGGACCATTTTCATTTCTCCGTTAAAGAATTGATTTTATGAAAAGCGCATATTATCAGTAGGTTACCATTATAGCAGCTTACAATTCATCCAAACATGCTCCTGTAAAAAATTGTTCGATTTAAGTCATTCCATTGTTTTTTGAAGCTTAAAAAGTTTTTTAGGATAAAACGCTCTAGTTCTCCCTCCTTTTGCAATAAGGCTAGATTTTGTAATGTCCAAGAAGAGAACATCAAAGGATTTGATACTCATAGATGAGAATTCAAAGATGAAGCCAATATAAACTGTCAATATTTTATAAACTTTTTCAGAAGCATTACGTGAAACCCTTTAATTTTCTCAGAGTTTTTGTTCGTTACTATTTTTTTTGCACATTTTAATGCATTATCATCGCATCCTCAGAAGGGCACATTTTATAGCGAATAGCGCTTACTTTTATCTCTTAAAAAATCTCTCTTTTATGCCGCACGCACTTCAAAACCCCACTTTTGAACGCGTGTGCCAGCACGTATAAACGAGCAAAGCACAAATTTCAAAAATTGAATCTCAACTTTTCCGAATATTTCAGGTAATCCTTTCGATAAAGACTTTTACCATTATCACTTTTGGGTAGCTAAAATATTCTGTACCGTTTTGACCAATTGATCTTCATCAACCGTCACTTGTGCTGGTCGACTTTCACGCCATGTTTGATTATCTTTGATCTCATGAGATAACCGCGCCCCTTCAATCAAATCTTTAATCTGTATTTTTCCGCTCTCACGTTCTTGTGAGCCTTGGATAACCACACAAGGCGCTTGGCGTCGATCCGCATATTTCATCTGCGCTTTTATCCCCGATGCCCCCAAATAGAGCTCAGCACGAATTCCCGCACCACGCAACTGCATCACCATTTTTTGATAACCAGCAACCGCCTCTGGCTCTTTATCCATCATCAGCACCACAACCGGCCCTGTTGTCTCCTTCATAGGCAACTTTCCAAGATTTTGCAAAGCAGCGATCAAGCGTGAGACCCCGATTGAAAAACCTGTTGCTGGAATGTTTTCACCACGAAAGCGTGCCACCAATCCATCATAGCGCCCACCACCACCAACGGAGCCAAAAACAACTTTCTGCCCATCATCATTGAAAACATCAAACAGCAACGTAGCCTCAAAGACAGGACCTGTATAATAATCCAGTCCACGCACCACCGATGGATCAATCTTGATACGATTCTGAAAACCATTTGCGGCAAAAATTGCTTGCATTTCCTCAAGCTCACGAATTCCCTCACGCCCTTGAACATGATCACCAACCACTTCTTTAAGAGCCTCAAGCGTTTCTTCTGCTGTTTCAGCTCCAGCAGCAGTTAAGGTAAGAATACACTCAATCTCTTTATCCTTAAGCTCCGCCCCTTTTGTAAAGTCACCACTTTCATCCAAACGCCCTTTTCCCAAAAGCAAACGCACCCCTTTAGAACCAAATTTATCCAGTTTATCAATTGCTCTTAAGACAGTTAAGCGCTTTTCAGCCTGCTCATTTCCCCCCAAACCAATTTTCTCTAAAACGCAATCGAGAATTTTTCGGTTATTCAGACGAATGGCATATTCATGATGCTGAAACCCTAGTTTTTCCAAACTATCGGCTGCCATCATACAAATTTCTGCATCAGCTGCTACCGTTGGTGTTCCAACAATATCCGCATCAAACTGCATAAATTGCCGAAACCGCCCTGGACCTGGTTTTTCATTGCGAAAAACAAAGCCAAGACGATAACTGCGATAAGGTTTTGGCAAAACTTCAAAATTCTCTGCAAAATAACGAGCAAGAGGAGCAGTCAGATCATAGCGCAAAGACATCCATTGCTCATCATCATCTTGTAGCGAAAAAACGCCCGCATTTGGACGATCTGAATCCGGTAAAAACTTACCCAGCACATCTGTATATTCAAAAATTGGTGTTTCCAGTGCTTCAAAACCATAAAGTTCATAAACTTCACGAATTTGCGCAATCATTGTTTCAGTTGCATACAACTGTGCACTTGTACGATCAACAAACCCACGGGGTAAACGGGCTTTGGTTTTTTCTTGTTTTGATAACATATTTTTCTCTAACAACAATATATATTCACCGATAACGTGTGTCTATCTTATAGAAACAAACGCTGCAATACCTTTATCAACTGGAAACTGGTAACAATATGCATAAGCTTTTGCTTTTAAAAAATGCAAACCTTTACCCTTAAGGCAATCTACTGAAAATATTTGCATTTTCAATAGGAACATAGCCCCCCGCTCAACATGAAATGCACGCTTAACATTCAATGAAAAGACATCTGTGCTTGTTGAAAGAAACCACAAAGCAACTGTTGATTCTGGATAAATCGGAAACATCCCCCTCAAAAGCCCTCCCTCTCAGAATTCTTCAGATTTATTACAGATGCAAAAATCCTCAAGACATCAGTGTGCTTTGCGCTTGTTCTGCAAAATGATTGATAACATTTTTTAAATCAACAATATTTCGTCCAGCATCTGTAATAGAGCGTGATACAGAGGGAATAACATTCTGCCAAAGTCTTTGTGGAAATTGATTTGCTAGTTGTGTCATTGTTCCACCTTGGGTGCCAATACCTGGAACGAGAAACAGACTACTGTTTAACTGCTCAATTGTATCTTTTGATTCAGATCCTAATGTCGCTCCTATAACCGCACCTATGGGGCCAATATTATGATGGAGAACCGAAGACTGACTATTATAATCACAAATACACTGTGCAAGATGAAGAGAGAGTGTCTGGTCACCAATAAGCGCATTTCGTATTTGTTTCCCCTCTGGATTAGAAGACTGAACCACTACAAAAACCCCTGCTCCTGTTTCTTCAGCAACCTTTATCAGAGGAATAAGAGCATCAAAACCCAAAAAAGGATTAATTGTCATGGCATCAGCTTTGAACGCACCGCTTGAACCAAGCCAAGCCTTACCATAGGCTTCAGCAGTAGAGCCAATATCCCCCCTTTTTGCATCCGCCAGAACCAATATGCCTTGTTCGTGTGCATTTTCAATCAGTTCTTTCAGAGCTTGAAGACCTTCCACACCATATAATTCAAAAAATGCGACTTGCGGCTTTATAATACCTACTTTACCCACAACTGCTGTTAAGAGAATATCACAAAAATCTTTTAGACCTTTATAATCAAAGCTTAGTTTCCACGATTGCAAAACTTTATGGCTCGGATCAAAGCCAATACAAAGAGGTCCATAGATTTCACGATTTTTAAAAAAAGTTGAACGAAACATTTTATATCCTAACAAGGTCTCTCTTTAAACTTTTTGATACAATCAAAAAGAAAAGCATTTGTCAAAAGAATACAATAGCGAAAACACAAAGAAGAGCTCTCTATACAAAGTGTGCTTTTATTCATGAAACATAAATATATTCCCATTCGTAACGCTTATCATATGTTTATCGACCAAGACGTTGTCATGAGATAAAAATTCAAATTTATGAAAGAATATAAACAAAAAAGCATCCATATTATTATGACCTCATAAAGCCCTATAAGCGTACCTTGTCGTTTTCACACCCTTTTTTATGATCAACAAAAACTCTCTATGAACGCGCTTTAAACAAAGTTTCAAAAGAAAATGCCCCACCATGATGATCTCAATCTTAACTTTAGATCTTTCCTATTCCTTTTTTGGCTCATATCTATTCACTTTTGGAACATAATTAGCAAAAAGGCATTGTATCTCCAGCATATTCAAGGAGATAAAACATGGAAACTCGCATTCCTGAAGACACACCATTCGATACCAATTTTCTAGGAGAAACATCTCTAGAAGAAAAGTATCCATTCTTTCACACACCCATTTCATGGTCCGCGATCTTTGCGGGACTGGTGACGGCTCTTGCCACCTCAATCTGCCTCTCTTTTCTCATTTCTGCTTTGGGCTTCAGCCAAATGGATTTCACTTCTTCATCCCCATTTGAAGGCTCTTTCCTCTCCTTTGGCGTGGGTTCTGTTATCGTTACACTGATTAGCCTAGCCTTGGGAGGCTTTGTCGCCGGACGTTTTGCTGAAACGGCAGGAGCTCTTCATGGGTTCTTAACCTGGGCTCTCATAACACTTCTTCTGACACTCCAAGCCATCCACGTGGTTTCTAGTACAGCAAAAATAGGGGCTAAAACCGCTCTAGAAAACACTGCTACGATACAACAAACCGTAGATAGTTTTAAAACAAACATATTCCCCCTACTGTCAAACTTAAACAGTGAAAGTCTTGAAAAGTTTTTTACAACAAAAAGTGACAATGGAGTTAATTTTGACCAACTTGGCAATGAGTTACACACTCTTCTCAATAAAAGCGATATTCCTGCTCTCAATGCTAATCGCTTAAAACAAACCTATCAGGCTGCACTCAACGATATCGGTTCTGCGATAACAGCTTTTAAAAATGATCCGTCTCACTATCGCACCACTTTAAAAAATCTTGGTGAACGCCTGTCTGATCGTGTAGAAGATCTCACGACAAAATTTAATCGAAGCGATATCATCAATGCGCTTATGAAGGATGGCATGACCCGTGCGGAGGCACAAACAGCGGCCAACCGTGCCGTTCAACTCTATCAAAACGCAGAGGGAAAAACCGAAAAAGCCATCAAAGCCCTTGAAGAACGGGCTGAAAAACTCTCAGACAATCTTGAGGATACTATCAAGGGAGCAAAAAACACTGCAACTAAAGCCACAAAAACAGCCTCCAATATGGGGTGGTGGGGCTTTTTAGGAAGCCTCATAGGCGCCATTATTTCGAGTGTTTTTGGCTATTATGGTTATAGAAGCCGTAAAGACACTTTCATGCTTTAAAACGTCTACCTCTAAAGCAAATACACAAAAAGCTGCACGCATGGTGCAGCTTTTTTTGTAAATTCTTCTTGATCACTCTAAAATTCAGCCCTCTTATTTAAAATGCTCTTTGCAATCAACATAACATTTGATAAAAAATAAAATCCATACTAAGAGGAAATAAGCGGTAATTTTTTTATTTTGGTTATCATTGTTTTTTTATCAACTATAAGGGGGAGATGTATGAATATTTCACTTAATGAAGTAAAAGATGCTGTTGAATTGACTGCTGACGAAGTTGTGCCAACTATAATGCTTGATAAGTATGCACAGCGTAACGATACTCAAATTTGTCAAAATGAGCTTGATGTGAATGGTTCGTTAGAAGTTTAATAATGTATTGTTGATACAGATCTATTTACATATCTAACTTTAAAATTAAGTATATTTAAGTGCATGCTTGAATTATTTTCAGAGGGCTTTTCTCAAAAAAATTTGGGCTAAGCAAGCAGCTGAATTGTCAATTTCGTACATCCCTTTCAATGAAAGGGATGTTTTGGATGCTTTAAGACAATACGCTCTACGTCCTCATAAACTCTTAGCTCTTAATCCTAAATCCGAAGTAGTAACAGTGGTTAATGGCGTGTGGGCTCCACACCCTCCTTCAAACTTTCTTGTTTTAGATACGGATAGAACTATAGAAGAATATACTGCCCGCATTGACCAATATGCCGAAGGACAAGAATGGGTGGTCATGTATTATGGATTATACGCTGCAACCCCTGTTCTATGGGATGTGGAAAAATAGTTTTCAGATCAATTAGCTCATTCTTTAGGTTTTAGTCCTAATGGACGCGTGGATATTGACTGCTTCATCGGCCGATATTCCTCCACCCATGTTGGGATACATGTGGATCACGCTCATATTTGGTTTTACTCTACAAGATGGCAAAACAATGTTTGCATGGCCCAACACACGAGAAGACCTCCAAGGGCTAAAATATCCTGAATATGAAGCGCATAAATTAACAGCAATTGCGCTGCAAAACCGTACAGACCGTGTTGCCTACTTTCCCCATGATGCTTTCCACGTTGCTGAAACTGGAAAAAATATCGCGGCAAATATCAATATTGCTTTTTGGGAAACAGCACACGATGCACAACATCATAAAAATTATGTCACGCATTTACTCCATCTTGATGATCGAACGCTACATGATATCCGCGCATCAGGAAGAGCAAATTTAAACCCTGATAATGCTTTTCAATACTCTGCACTAAACTCCGCCATCGCAAATGGTACCTTAAAACGCCATATGCTGGTTTCTCAATTAATTTGTGATACAAGTTCACGTTTATGCATCGGTCGCCATCTTGTTGACGTCTCTGAGATTGAAAATGAAATCACTCTTCGCCCACTCACAACCCTCCAATGGGTGCCCTTACTAGAAACAAAAGAACTCCTTATCGCTGCAAATGGGCATTGCGCCAATTTTGAGTATAGATCTCATCTAGAGAGCTTCCTTTCCCAACTTTTATCAGGAAAAAATTAGATCTAGCAAAATTAAATGATACCCCATATAAATATGCACAGCAGGAAATTTTGAAAGCTGTAAAAGCTTTGGCATCTTGGGGAGCATTGTGACAAAGAAGAAATCCATGATTTTCGCCCAAATAGGGCTTTTTATTATTTTGGCTCTTAGCAGCTTTGCCGATGAAACAGCGCAGGTCACATTTGCTTTACACTTAGCAGAAAGTACAGCCTCGATTTCAATGCTGCTTTTTGCAGGGCTTATAGGAGCAATTTGTGCAGGACCCATTGCGCCGCGCCTCTTACATCGCTTCCAACCAACGCGAACAGTCCCCATTGTTTTATTGTTTGAAGCATTTTTCATAGCCGCAGCCGCAATCGCTAACCAATTTTGGCTTTATATTACCCTTTCTTTTGCACTAGGGTGTGCTGGTTCACTCTTTTGGTCTGCTATCCTTGTTGCTGTACCTGACTTCGCAAAAAATGATCGGCAATTAGACCGTAACAACCGCATTATCCAAACAGTCCGTAATCTCGGCTACATTGCAGGACCACTGTTAGGAGGTGTACTATATGGTCTTTCAAACGGGCAAAAAGGGCTCTTTGCACTATCCATCATGGTTCTCTGTGCAACCTTTATCACTCTCTTCTGTTTTAAAAGTTTAAAAATGCATACGCCAACAACAAACGCAGTACAACAAGCCAAAAAGGGACTAGACTTAAGAGGGCTCTTGCGTAAAAAAAATGTTGTCTATGCTCTTTCCCCCCTCATCATTACCATCACCCTCACCTCGGCTCTTAATGTCCTATCAATTGTCCGCATCCGCACCGAACTGTATTTAAGCGCTGAAACCTACGGGATAATTGCAAGTATGATAAGTCTAGGGCTCGTCGTTGGACCGCTCTGCTTTTCCAGCCTTTTCCACCGCTTTGGCAATGCTGCTGGAGCATCACTGGCTGCGACAATAATTGGATTTGCAATTTTCTGCTTTTCTCTCACACACATTGTATGGTTGATGATGCTGTCATTTTTCATCCTTGGGGGTGCCAACGGTGTGCAAAATGCACTAATGGCAAGTTTTATGATGAAAGCCATCCAAAAAGAACAACGAAACAGTCAAATGCCCGCCTATATCTTTATCATACAAACAGCCGTGTGCATTGGTTTTATCAGTGCAGGTTTTGTAAAAGTGCATCACACCCAATACACACTCCTTATCATCGGCATTGCCACCATGATCACAGGCATATTAGGCTTTACATTAAACCGCGCTCTGCAAAAAAAGGAATGGGATAATGCCTAGCAAACTTTACCATCTTTTCTCTCGAAAAAAAACATGCCCAAAAATGGCATAAAAATCACCACTTGATCAAATTATTGTATCTCCCATGCAACCCTATACCAAGCAATGTGATTTTGATAAACCATTCTCGTGTGGAGGAGCAAACAACCCAAGCAAATAACCCTTGCCAAAACTTGATATTTTAAAGCAGAAGAAAACAGTTTAACATCATGCAGCAAGACCCTATAGGCTTAAACTTTTACAATGGAACAGGTGGTTATATATGGCAACTGGCAGACTATATGCTACATGACTTGAATGAAAGCATCCACACCCTTGCCTTACAAAAAACCACACCGCCCACAGCCATCAATTCTTTTGACGTTTACCCACGTGAACTCAATCCTTTATCACGCGTTCAATGGGCAAAGGACGTACAGATAACGAGAAATAAACCAGCTTTAATTGGAAAACGGCAAATACAACCTGCAATCGTTATTTCTACAAAAGGAGCGGCATTTGGCGGATTCGACTTTCCCACATTTGAAGCACTTCGTGAAGGCTGCCTTGTCCAATCCTTAAAAGAAATCAAACTCAATGGTTGCTTTTTTGACGTGAATAGTCTTTTGATATCACTGCTACGACACGGTCTCATCGAAACAAATCAAAAAGCCTTTTCAAAAAATGATGCAACCGCTCTTTTACGAGAGCCAACATGTATTATCATAGATTCTTCTCTTGGGTTCCTTGCCATTAATCAACTTAATGGACGTACAATCCGGCTTCATGAAAAAACAAAACATCTCTTGAAGCAAGCCACCACACCAATGCATCTTCAACACCCGCTAGAGGATTCAATAAAGTTTCTTGTAAAAGCAGGAATGCTACATTGATAAAATTATAAGGATAAAAAGATGCAGCTGATAAGACCTGATATGGGAACAGAAAATAGTGCTCAACTGATCCATGCACTCATTCAAATGGCAAGACCGCGTACAGTCATTGAAATCGGTGCTGGTGATAGTACGCGCTTTATCGCAAGAGCACTCCAAAAAGCAAAACAAGCATGGCAACAGGATAAAAAGCTTCTAGAATCCGCCATTTGGGAAGAGCGTACAGCTTTGCTTGACCCTTCAGGAATTCCTGAAAATTACGAACCTCGGCTTATTACCATTGATGATTTTACAGTAGAAGGTCAATCAGCAGAAGAAGCATGGCAAAGACTTCTTAAAGATGGCATTGAACAAGATACTGTAACATTTATCAATGAAAATTTTTTCTCTCTTGATGAAAGAACTCTCAAATCTTGGGTGCCAATAGATTTTGCTTGGATTGATGCTGGAACGCCAGCAGATGATGTACGATTTGTTATAACCCTTTGGGAACATATCACACCTGGTGGTTATCTTTGTCTGCATGAACCAACAATGACCACAACGATTGCTCTCAATAGCGAACAACGTGTTCGACGCGTTAGAACCCCTATCTGGGAAGAACTCCTCTATCGGCTTGATGGCTCCTATGAAGCTTTAACACTCCCCGAAAACCATAAATATCGTCAAAGTGGTCTGGGAATTATTCGCAAAAGCACCCCAGCCGAACAGGCTACACGCGCACAATCACTACAAGAAGAACTTATAGAAATCAATGAACTACCCATTCGCAATGATCTTTTGCCCATGGGAAAAGAAACCCTTCACAAACGCAGCACACGCAATTCGCTCATTTCTGCCATGGCCTCTCCTACCCTGCGCGCTGTTTATGCCGCCATTATCCTTGGTGCAAAAAATCTTACTGATATCCTCCAACATATTGATTCAGATGCCAAAACAATTCACAAATCGATCAATCGCCTTTTGAACCTTGGACTTATTCACAACACAACAAAAGGATTTCAAGCCGAAGAGACAGTGTGGAAAATGCTAGAAAATAAACATGAACGAAATAGGGAAAATTTAAGCGACCGCCATTTAGAAACAGAAGAGATGCTATCAAAAATTGGTGAAGCCTTTCAAATGGGAAAAATCTATAGCGAAACGGAAGTTTCCAAGATATGCAACCTCTTTACGATAGACTTTGCCCGATTACGACGCACTCTTGTTGAGAGAGGTTTTTTACAACGCCATGGAGGAAAATATCAACGCATGCGCTAAAAGAGAATTGAAAAATGATTAGCGAACGCTATCGTTTTTCTTCTCTATTTCAAGAGAATGTATAACCTTCCACTAAAAAATATAAATTCATTAAAAGGTTACAAAATCATTCATCCCATTCATATGTTGACAATCTATGGAGGGATAGTACATCCTCTTCATAAAGGTTAAAATGGAAAAACAAGAATGCGGGATGTCAATTGGTTATCAAATAGGATTAGGAACAGTCAAAACCATCAGGAGAAGATATAGGATCAAGGTCTCAATGATCTTACGATTGTTGCGTAGACATCCGCGCACAGTGTTGTTGCTCAATCCAAATCATGCTCGATATTTCTAAAAACATCGTAGAAAAAACAAAAAACAATATTCTTGCAGTGGACTGGCTGGTGAATCAAGAAGGATACTATTTCAACGAAATGTGCACAGCAGAAACAGGGCTGACAAAACTTCCTCAAGAGATACAACAAAATGTATTTGATCATTTAACGACACTTCTATGGAAATTCCATGGGCAAAAATAAAATAACTTTTTTCATCTATAGCACAGTTTTTCTTTCTGAATTTTCCTTTTTCTTTGTACTCCCTTTGCTTGGAAACTCTTCTCTCATAACTGCTGCCAATGTCGCTTTTTATCTCGCTGGATCAGTAATCCTTGAAAGCATTCTCATGGTAACCACAACGAGTTTATTAGAAAGATTTTCGCGTAAACTCTTAATGGCTACCGCCTTTATTTTAAGGAGTAGCGCTTTTGTGTGCATTATCCTATCGCTCACACCTTCTGCATGGTTGATCTTTTTTACCTTAATGGCTTTTTCGAAAGCAATTTCAAAGCCATTTTTGAGAGAAATTTTATCAGAACATCTCAATGAAAATGCTCTTAAACGCGCATTAACTCTCTATTCTTTTTTTCAAAATGCTGCTGTCGTTATCGCCCCTCTTGTTGCAACGAGTGCCATAAAATACAACGCATCAGTTTTTTTGATGGCTTTTTTGCACTCATTGGTTTGTATCTTTGTGTTTTATCCATTCAAATTGTTTATCATTACCCACATAAAACATTATCTCTTGAAAAGAACAAAAAAATAAAGAATTCTTTTCTTTCTTCTTTAAAAACAATAATATATAATCGCTCTATTGCTTATTTGCTGGTCACGGCTTTGCTTTGTGCATTCCTCATGGGAATTTTCATCACCACCACAACACTTCTCAGTAAATTTGACAGCAATCTCACCCCTTATAGTGGAATTTTCTTTTCAATTGTTGGCATCAGTATTTGTATCTGGCAAGGAATAATCAATAAACATCTCAGCCTTTCTGATAAATCAACTTTCTACCTATTATGGCTTATGGGAAGTTTCGCTGCATTTTTCCTCATGGGTGGCGTCTTTACCGCTGTGACTGCGTTAATTGCCTACAGTGTCTATGAATCTGTCATGATTACAGAGATATACTATCAAGCAAGGAAAACAACCTCATCCCTCTCTACCAGTGTTCTTTTTAGTTATATTCTTGTTATTTCAAATATTGGCCAAGCTGCCGGCTCATGGACAAGTGGATGGATCATCAGCCATTTCAACAATCACATCGCTTTCACCTTTTGCATGATTGTTGGTGTCTCCGCCTTTGCTTCTTGCCTTTGCCTTATGCAAACTAAAAAAATAAGGAACTTCAATGTCACATATAATTTTTGCTACTGGGGGCACAACAAGGGTGCGCAAAACACTTCGCCATAAATGGCTCAATTATGATTTTGTAACACACTCTGCGGCAAAAAAGCTCAAAATGGTCTTTAAAGATTGCTCTGTAAACGCCGTTACAAATTGTCTCATAGCTTAAAGGATTATGGGATAGACAAGCGTAAGGTAGCTACATTCTGCACGAATAATATTCTATTGATATCCATGTGCAATACAGCCAAAGCATTTTTCTTATAATTCGCTCATTTTTTCCATGACCTCACCGACACTACGCGCTGTCTATACTGTTATTATACTTGGTGCTAAAATTCTTTCTGATATCCTCAAACTTGTCAATTCAGAAACTAAAAACATTCACAAATCTATTAATCGCCTTTTAAACCTTGGTCTTATTCAAAACACGACAGAGGGATTTCAAGCAATCGATAAATTATGGCAAGTGCTAAAAGATAAAAATGTACGAAATATGGAAAATTTCAGCGATCGTCATTTAGAAACAGGAGATATACTTACAAAAATTGCAGAAGCATTTCAAATAGGAAAAAACTATCGCGAAACGGAAACATCAAAAATATGTAGCTTTCCCCTTACCACTGCCAGTTTCCGTTCAAACATCAAGACCAATGGCTGCAAAAGCAAAAAGCTGCCCCTTTTTTTC
>NZ_JBHIQK010000009.1:0-95883 GCF_042196545.1 Bartonella sp. AC70YNML | reverse complement strand
ACTTCCTTGGCTTTTTCGGCTTCGCTCTTGGCTTGATAGGCTTGTGAATCTGCCGACTCGGCTTTTTTCTTGGCTTCTTCGCCTGCCGTTTCTGCTAAACTTGCTGTAAGCTTAGCACTATCTGCTGTTTCATTCGCTTTGTGGGCTTTATTCCACGCTGCATTCGCTGTGCTTTTTGCATTTTCCACCTCACTACGCGCTTGCTCCGCATCATGTTTGGCATAACCTGCTGTCTGTTTGGCTTCTTTTGCTATTTTCTCGGCTTCTTCCGCTTTACGCTTCGCCTCTTGTGCTATGCCCTTCACCGCTTCCCCACTCACCTGCCCTGCCGTCTCTCCTGAACGCGCCGCAGACTCTGCTACCGCTTTCGCTATTGCACTATCTGCTGCACTTTTCGCTTCTAAGGCTATCGATTTGGCATTACTTGCCTCTTCTTTTGCTTCTTCTGATACACTCTTCGAAAAAGTCGCTGTTTGATTTGCTTCATTCGCAACTCTCTCTACACTTTCTGCTTTAACCTTTGCTTCTTCTGCTGTGCTCTTCGCTGCATTCGCAACTGTAACAGCGCTTTCTGATGCTACTTTGGCTTCCTTAGCTACGCTCTCTGCTGTTTCTGTCGCTGTCGCTACCGATTGTTTTACTTCCTCCACTAAACCTTTTGCCTCAACAGCTGTCGTTTTACTTTCATTGGCTAACGTTGCTGCCTGATCTGCTACTTTCTTCGCTTCAGCGGCTTTAGACAGTGCTTCTGAGGCATCTTGTTGCACTGTTGATGTCTCTAACGCCTGTTTGGCTTCTTGCGCCATAGTCTTGGCTTCAGAAGCTGTGATTGTCGCATCATCCGCCTTCTTTTCTGCTCTTGCGGCTTTCTCTTCTGCCGTCTCTGCTGTGCTCTTAGCTTCACTCGACTTCGTTAACGCTTCTAAAGCTTTTTGCCCGATCTCATCACCAGTCTGTTTAGCTGTGGTAGCGGTCGATAATGCCGTTTCTGCAATACCTTTCACTTCTTCTGAAATATTCTTGACATCATTGACTGAGGTTAGCGCTGTAGACGCTTTATCCTTCGCAGCATTCGCTTCTGTAAGCGCATTGGTAGAGGCATTTTGGGCTTCTGTTGCGAGTTGTTTGGCTTCTTCACAAACTCTCTTACTTGTCTGTGCAACTCTCTCGGCTTCCTCTGATTTCTTCTGAACAGCTTCTGCAACTCTCTTAACAGAGGAAACGGAGGCTTTAACTTCATCACACGCATCCTTTGTCTGTTCTGAAAGAGCCTTTGCCTCTTCTGATGTGCTTACCGCTGTCTCTGATTGTGACTTGGCATCATTCGACGCTGTCAATGCATCAGCAGCTGTCTGTTTGGCTCCATCTGCCTTCATACTTTCTTGTGTCGCTACTGTCTTAACTTCATGACATGTCGCTACCGCTGTTGCGGCTACTTGCGTCGTCTCTGTTGCTGTTTGGGAGGCATCTCTCGCTGTTTGTTCTGCACGTTCAGCAATCGACTTCGATTCATCGGCTAATCTCTTTGCTTCTGTCGAGACATGGCTTTTTCTGCTTCTTGACGTGCATTAACAACCTGCTCTAACGGCGCAAAGGTTTCATACGAATACAAAGAGGCCGTCCCTAAAAGCTTCGGAACAACAACGCTGTCTTGCGAAGTCCCTTCTCTGATTTCCTCTTTCGTTGCAACAGGTATCAAATATTCATGTTCATGATCGGGTATCTTCATCTGTTTTATTCCTTCATTCAGAGGGCTTCATCCAATGAACACTCTTTCAAATCTTCAAGCTCTTCGCTTAACGCCTCTAAGCGCTTCTCTAAATCTTTCAGTGAACCATCAAGCTCTGTTTTCAAAGCGGCTTTCAGTAAATCAAAAACGCCAGTAAGCGGCGCATGCACAAGGCAACACATTGATTTATAATGATAATTCACTGTTTTGCATATTGAATGAGAGTCCCGAATATAGTAAGATTTTCTTATTCTAAACCCTCTCAGATTGAATCAATTCATATCACTTGCTCGCACATCAAAAGCGGGGCTGGTGTGTGGGTAAAATTTATACAAGAAAGGACTAAAAAATGGCTCTTATGAACCGTCTTAATGCAAGATCTGTCGCAACATTGGGGGCTGGTAAATATAATGATGGTGCTGGCTTGTTACTTCACAAGCGTAAAGATGGAGGTGCTCAATGGCTTTATCGTTATACCATTCATGGGCGCCGTCGTGAAATGGGATTGGGTGCCTTAAGACATGTTTCTTTAAAAAAAGCCCGTGAATTAGCAAATCAATGGCGTTCTGTTTTGCATGAGGGGCGTGACCCCATTAAAGAGCGGGAGAAACAAAAGCGTGAAGCAATAAGCAATCTTCATTACTTAAAAGACATTGCCGTAGATGCTTTTGAAAGTCGGAAAGCTGAATTAAAAGATGATGGTAAGGCTTGTGATTGGTTTTCACCTTTACGTCTTTATATTCTCCCTAAATTAGGCTGTCTACCCGTTTCAGAGATTACTCAAACAGAGATACGCAATACTCTTGCCCCTATTTGGCATACAAAAGCTGCAACAGCAGAGAAAGCATTGATACGTCTTAATCTTTGTCTTAAACATGCGGCTGCATTAGGTTTGAATGTTGATTTACAAGCAACAGAAAAAGCACGCGCGCTCTTAGGCAAACAACGCCATAAAACGCAAAATTTTCCAGCTATGGATTGGAGAAAGGTTCCGGCTTTTTATAAAACACTTTGCGAAACAACAACAATGACACAACTGGCTTTACGTTTGCTTATTCTGACAGGCGTTCGTACTTTTCCTTTATGTCATATCCATAAAGATCAAGTTGAGGATGATATATGGACTTATCCCTGCTGAAAATATGAAAGGAAAGCGTGATACAACAAAAGAGTTTCGTGTACCCCTATCATCTGAAGCATTAGACATTTTAAAACAAGCGCGCCTTTTATCACGCAATGATTTCTTCTTTTCTGCAACAGGTCGCGGTCCCCTCGCGCATAGGTGTATGGCTCAATATATGAAACGTATTGGACTTGAAGCCTGCCCGCATGGCTTTCGCTCTAGTTTACGCAATTGGCTTGCTGAAACAACCGATGCCCCCTATGAGGTCGCTGAAACCATTCTAGCGCATACGGTCGGCGGTAAAGTAGAACGTGCCTATCGTCGTACTGACTATCTAGAACAGCGTCGTGTCTATATGGATAAATGGGCGGCTTATGTCACCGGTCAATCTTAAGATATGGGGTGAATAACCCCATGATCTGTGGATAACTTTCTCTCTCATTCTCTCTCATTCGCTCTCAATAAGACTCATAAATTATCACATGAGAATTTATATGATAAAATATTGTTTTCTATAAAATAAATACCTTTCCAAGGATTCAAAGATATGGTTAATAAATGCTTATGATTTGTTTCTATTTTTTAAGAATGAAAGGATTTTAGAATGACAGAAAATGATAGTCTTTTAACAGACCGTGAAAGTGCAAAATTGCTTCATATGAGTGTCTCAACTTTCCGCCGTCATGTTACCAATGGCTCTCTCCCAAAACCCTTAAAATTTGGTTTTTTATCCCGTTGGTTACAATCAGATCTTTTGAATGTCATCGAGCAAGCAAAACAGCAACGTTATAACGACGCGGCATAAAAAGAAAACCTTGTCACGTAAGAACGGACAAGGCTTTCTCAAACTCATCACCTTAGAGATAGCACAATCCGTCCTATGACACAACGTTATAGGATTAAAAATGATGTGTTCTTTTAAGAATGCGCAAGGTATCACACGTGCCTTGCGTGGTACTTGGCATGGGCGTTATGGAACAGCCCGTTGCCCTGCTCATGATGATAGGCTGCCTAGCTTATCCCTTGCCAATGGACATGATGGGCGTTTATTGCTCTATTGTTATGCTGGCTGCTCTTTTAGAGAGATCATACAAGCGCTTATTAGAATTGGATTGCTTGGAAAACAAGCTTATGATCAGACGCTCTCTTTCTCAAAACAGTTTTGTGCTGATCTCAAACGAGCAAAACAGAAAGCAGAGAGAGCAAAAGCAATTTGGCAACAAAGCCAACCAATCAAAAATACTTTAGCAGAAACCTATTTACGTATGCGGGGTATTACATGTGATTTGCCTGCTGATTTACGTTTTCATAGCAAATGTCCACACCCCTCTGGGGGTACATTGCCCGCGTTGGTTGCTCTTGTTAAGGGGGCTGGTTCCTTTGCCATTCATAGAACCTTTTTAAAAGACAATGGCTGCAAAACAGATCAAAAACCAGCCAAAGCTATGTTGGGATCTGTCACGGGTGGTGCTGTGCATTTAAGCCAAGACAATCCAAAACATCTGGTCATTTGTGAGGGCATTGAAACCGGTCTGGCTCTACTGTCTGGGTTGTTAACAGAGCCCGTTGATTTATGGGCGTCCCTTTCAACTCATGGCATGATGCATGTGAATTTACCCAAAACCAAAGCCCGTCTGACAATTGCAATGGATGGCGATGATGCGGGGCGTAAAGCAGGTTTTACCCTCGCTGCACATGCCTATAGACAAGGTTTTGAAGTTTTTATCATGCAAGCCCCCTACGGTCTAGATTTCAATGATGTTTTGATACTGAAAGGTATAAATAAATGAGAGAGAATAAAAACAATATTGTCGATACCAACAATCAAAATGTTTCATGCAATGATAACGATAATGGCTCTTTAAATGATAAGACTTGTTTAGAAGCCATTCCTTATAAGCAAGCATTGCAACAAAATGGTTGGGGGGAATTGCAACCGATTAATACGGCTCTCTTACCCGTCGAGCCTTTTAGCTTATTACAGTTGCCAACGCCATTAATGGACTATGTTTATGACGTTGCGGATAGCCAACAAGCCCCTATGGATTTTATTGCTATCTCTGCTCTCTGTGCTTTGGCTGCTGTGATTGGCAATGGCGTGCGGGTTGCCCCAAAACAATATGATGATTGGATTGTGGTGCCTAATCTCTGGGGTGTCATTGTGGGGGAACCTTCGACCATGAAAACAGGTACCATGGACGCTGCTTTAGAACCTCTTTATGTCTTTCAAGATGAATGGCATCAAGAGTGGGTAAAGAAGAAAAAACAGCAAGAAACAAAAGAGATTCTTAGTGAATTAGATAAATGAGAAAAGAAAAAACAAGCCTATAAAGCACTCAAAGATCAAGACGAAGAACAAGCCCTTGCTCTTCTTTCACAAACTCTTGAACACAAAGAAAGTGAGGAAGATGACAGTTCTATAAAACGCCGTCTTATCGTCAATGATGTGACCGTTGAAAAGCTTGGGGAACTCTTAAAAGCCCCCCCCGTGGTCTCTTGTTGGTTCGTGATGAATTAGCTGGTTTTTTATCTAATCTGGCAAGAAAGGAATATCAATCAGACCGTTCTTTCTATCTAACAGCTTTTAATGGCAATAAGTCTTATACCTATGACCGTATAGGACGGGGAACCATTTTTATTCCCAATGCAACTGTCTCTATTATAGGGGGTATTCAACCTGCACGTATTATTCCCATTATTCAAGACATGCACCGTGGAATAAACGATGATGGTCTTATGCAACGGTTTCAAATGCTGACTTTCCCGATGAACGACAAGAGCAGTTATGGGTTGATAGACCTCCCAATCAAAAAGCATGGGAAAGTTATCAAGGGTTTTTTCGTTCTTTTCGTGATAAACGCTTAGGGTCTCCCGAACAGCCGCTGATCATGCGTTTTTCTGCTGAAGCACAAGTGAAGTTTTATGAATGGTTAGAGCATCTTCATAAAGAGGCAAAAGGAGGTAGTTACTCAGAAAGCTTACAATCGCATCTTTTAAAATGCCAAAGACCATAGCAAGCCTTGCGTTGATTTTTGAACTGGCTGATGGTGGGCGTTTTGAAATCAATAGAAATGCCCTTGAAAGAGCCTTGTATTGGGAAAAATATTTGTTAAGTCATGCCAAACGTCTTTATGCGGCCCATGATACATTAACAGCAGAGCGTGCAAAATTGATTGTCGAGCGTTGTGATCATTTGCCCGATATATTTACAGCAAGAGATATCTATAGACGCTGTTGGCGTTCTTTAAAAGACAAGGAAGCTGTCACGCAAGCTTTAGAGCTTTTATGCTGTTCAAATCATCTTCGAAAAAAGTTTATAACACATCAGACAAGTGGACACCCTAGCGCCTATTATGAATGGAATCCTTTAATCAAAAACAACAGCATAAAACAATAAAGAAACCTCTTTTAAAAACTTTCTACTCAAAGAGGCAAAACTCTTTTTAATGGCATTCTCATCAAGAAATTTTTCTCCAAAGATAATGATCTGAGTGACCTTATAGGAAGAGTTTTGTCCAGTGTGTCAGTGCTGTCAGTTCCTTTTAGACCCTCTATTATTTTTTTTAATGAGAAAAATTAAAAACATTATATTTCAATAGGTTAGCATTTTAAAACCATAACTCATATCAAGAGTACAATCTTTAAAGATAACCAATGATGTAAGTTGAATAAAACTCGTCAGTTTGTGTTCGTAAATTGAACTGACAAATTAGATTATTTTAGTGACTCATAAAACATATCAAAATAATCATTCTGATATTTTAAAAGCACATGCTTCATTTGTCTTTTTTCCATAAAACGAATAGCAGATTTCACTACTTTGCTGATCTTATCCTATGCCATGGGCTGTGGATAAACAAGTTTTTAAAAACCCTTTTGAAAAAAATTTATCCGTTTTTTCGCATTTTTCTGCATTTTTTTTCACCATTTACTCAAAATGGATTTAATAAGCTTCATTTCGATTCTTTTGAAGAGAATTAATCAATAGAATATATTGTCATGGAGTTTATTCTTTATGCTTCGCCCTCAACATTCTGATAATGAACATGTCACTTTACGCTCTCTCTTAGAATATTATCGTCAACGAGCTAAATCACCCCGTGAATTAGGAACCGTGTTTGAAAACCTTGTCATGGCTTATTTGACAAACGACCGGCTTCAAAAGCAAGAATACGAAAAGGTTCAGACTTATTTGGAATGGGCTAAGGAGCATGATGAAGATGGAACGGATATTGGGATTAATTTGGTAGCTACAATCCGTGATGAAGAAGGATATGCCGCTATTCAATGTAAATGCTATGATGCTTCTCACATCATTAAAAAAGAAGATATTGATAGCTTTATAGCTGCCTCGGGCAAAAAGATCTTCACCCGTCGCATACTGGTTGATAGCACCGAAATAGATTGGAGTGACAATGTTGAACTGACGTGTGAAGGACAAGAAATCCGCCCTCAACGGATTAATCTGTTTGATTTGGAAAGCAGTCAAATCGATTGGGGAGCTTATAAAGAACAAGGACAAGCTGTTCTTAAAGAGAAACCGAAGAAAAAGCTTTTAGATCATCAGAAAGAAGCCCTTGAGAGAGTCTGTGAAGGTTTACAAGAAGCAGACCATGGCAAACTCATTATGGCATGTGGTACGGGCAAGACTTTCACAAGCCTTAAGATAGCAGAAACCATAGCAGGAACTGGCAAGCGTGTATTGTTTTTAGTACCCTCTCTTGCTCTTATCTCTCAAAAAAATTCGTGAATGGACAGAAGATACAGAAGTGCCTTTACGCTCCTTTGCCGTGTGTTCCGATACACAAGTGGGAAAGCGTCGTAAGAATAATAAAAATGATGCTCTTGAATTTGATAGCTCTGATCTTGCCTTGCCTGCAACAACTGATGCAAAAGAACTGGCTAGCAAAGCGGGTAAGGTTTCACATGATCTGATGACCGTAGTGTTTTCTACTTATCATTCAATCCAAGTGATTTCGGATGCACAAAAAGAGTATGATTTACCCGAATTTGATCTGATCATCTGTGATGAAGCACACCGTACCACTGGAGCATCATTGGGAACAGAGGACAATGAATCTGATTTTATCAAGGTTCACGATAACAGCATCATTCAGGGCAAAAAACGTCTGTATATGACAGCAACCCCTAAGATCTTTACCGATGATGCCAAAAAGAAAGCCAATGAGATCAATGCCGTTCTAACATCTATGGATGATGAAGAGCTCTATGGAAAAGAGCTTTATACCTATACCTTCTCAAAAGCCGTTCAGAATGAATTGCTTGCACCTTATAAGATTATTGTTTTGGGTATTAATGAAGAGGAAGTAAGTCAATCCATTCAACATCTGATGACCGATGAGAATTATGAACTTATCCTTGATGATAAAACCAAGATCATAGGCTGTTATCAAGCCCTTGCTAAAATAGATCTCAAGGTTGATTTAAGTGATGACCCCAATCCCATGCGGCGGGCTTTGGCTTTTTGTAAAGATATCAAGACCTTTAAACGCATTCGTAACACATTTAATTCTGAAGAAATACAGGAAGAATTATTTAATCTTCATAAGGTCTATAAAGATACCCCGCCTCTTCACTGTACCTTTGATCATATTGACGGAACACAAAGTGCCAAAACGCGTCATAAAGCCCTTGATTGGCTTAAAGAAGATGTGGGGGAAAATACTTGCCGTGTGCTCACCAATGTAAGATGTCTGTCTGAAGGAGTGGATGTTCCTGCTCTTGATGCCATCATGTTTTTACACCCGCGTAAAAGTCACGTGGATGTGATACAGGCGGTGGGGTGTATCATGCGTCGTGCAAAGAGCAAGAAAAGAGGCTATATCATTTTACCCGTTGGGATCCCTGCTGAAGTTTCTGCTGAACAGGCTTTAAAATACAACAAAAGATACAGTGTTGTCTGGCAAGTGATCAATGCTTTGCTTGCTCATGATGAGAATTTTGAAATCACCCTTAACCAGATGATTTTAGGGCAAGACGTTAGTGATGTTTTGGAGATTAGAGCCTTAGAGAGCATGACCGCGGTTGAGGATAAACTTCATATCCATGAAAAATCAGAACATATGGATCTTGAGATTGGAAAAGCCGCTCATGAACCACAAACTATTCATAGCGTAACAGGAAGATTACCTTTTTATAAAGAGTTTCCTAATGCTCTAAAAACCCTTCTTGCGAAGAAATTTGCTATTGCGGATTATTGGGAAAATTGGGCGGGCAATGTTGCTGAGATTGCACAAAACCATATCACGCATCTCCAAAACTTGCTTTCTGATGAAAACAGTGAAGCTTTTGATGCATTTCATAAGGAATTAAAGAACAACTTAAACAGTGAAATAAAACAAGAGGAAGCGATTGAGATGTTAGCACAACATCTTGTCACGCGTCCCATGTTTGAAGCTTTGTTTGAGGGCAATGAATTTGTCCAAAACAATGCCATTTCGCAAGCAATGGAAAAAATCTTAACAGAACTTGATAAAACCAATATCGAAGAGAAAACGAAAGATCTTGATAAATTTTACAAAAGCGTCACGTTCTGTACAGCAGAGATTACCGAAACTCATGCAAAAAAGAATCTTATTATAAACCTTTATGAAAGTTTTTTTGTAGTGTAGCTGCAAGAATTTATTTAACTCTTTATTTGAAGAAAAAAGAGTGAACTCTATAGGAATCAAAATTCCAAAATATTGCTTATTTTGTTCAATATATTTTCTAGGACGTGGGTTAGGAATATTCTGAAAGTCGTTTTCAGAATCAATTACTTCAGGATTATAAGGGCTATTTTCTCCCGTTAAAACATAAATCCAATAGCAGATCTTTGAGTTCACAGAAAACTTTTCGATTACTAAGGTAGCACATTGATTATCACGGTTAAAATAGTACGTTCCTTCCTCTAAAAATTTATCAGCACCACTGTTATTAACTAATTCTGGGGCTGGATCTATTCTATATTTATAAGAAAGGAAGTTAAGGGTATTCATAAAGTTAACATAATTACAATGTCTATAGTCTTATCAGATAGTAGGTGCTGCCAAAGTTATCTTAGTGGTTATGAGAAGGTAGTGTATCCAAAATATATTTCATTGTTTAGAATCGTTTAGCTGAGAATTAAAGCTATAAAATTTTAATTGCAGAAGCAATACGAGTTTTAGAGAACTCTGCAGTGAAAGCTGCTTAGATTTTCAGAGTATGACTCCCCTTCCCTGCTTTTAAGTGGAGGAAAAATTAAAACATTAAACGAAGCATGCCATCACGTAAAATGGCGTTAATCCGCATTTGATATCCTTTCCCTTGACTTTTAAAGTCACGCTAGCACATCTGAATCCACTCGCACTGTTGTGACAGTTTTGGGTGGTTTATAGAATGGATTAAAAACGGCGTTTTTCCAGAACACATCATTGAGTGACGGAATATCTCTATGATCAATTGCACTATCCGACATTACAGCCAATTTATCAATTTCAAGTCTCTGTTTATCTGTCAAAACTGATAAGTTACCTACCTCAATTTCATAACGAACTTTCTTCTTTATAACGTTTCCTCTCTTTCAAATTGGCTCGTCGAGCTGAAATAATACGCATTACCTCTATACCATCTTTATTGTCATGGACAGTATGCGCTACGAATAGTAATAAAAACCTCCACAAGCACTAAAGCTTGCTAACCATACTCTCTATTTTCAATACGGTCTTGGTTAGCCATGGAGAATGGATCAGAAAAAACATATGCAGATATTTCAAAACTTTACATGATGCTTTCTAAGATTACTTTTTGTTTTAGCATCATCCCATTCAAATCTCATTTTTATACCTTATATTAATACATTTATAAGGGTATTATATACATCAAGAGTTCTAGATAAACACTTAATTATCCATGTTTTGGTACAATTAATATAATTTAATACTTTAAAAATTAGTGATTAATTAACTAAAAATATAAAAAATAATAAATTATTCTATGGCTTTATGCATATAATATGCAAATCGAATAAAACTTACAAGCATGCTGAATAAAACGATATTAATTGGCTATTTGGGAGCTGCTCCTGAAAGCAAAAAGGAATTTTGGTGCCTAAACATTCAATTTTCGTATGGCTACCTCTGAGAGCTATGCAGATAAAAATACCAATAAAAAAGTAGACAAAACAAAATGGTATTCCGTGGTGCTTTTTAATCTACAGAAATTTGGAAAAATTTGTTCTTCAGTACAGAACTGCCCCTTTTTTCGAATGAATGAGAGGAACGGTTTTTTTTATGGTCAACGCTACAAAGGATGCAATCAGCACTTTCAAGAAACCACTAACCAAAAAACCTAATGAACTTATTAAAACTGTCAGCAAAGGGACCTGTGTCATATAAGCTACCCATGGTATTCCAAAAGAATAAACTATCCCAATGCCACCCACAGTATTTATCATAAATAATATTATAAAATTTAACCGCTGCCAAAGCAATTCTACCATAAAGCCAATAAAAAATGCAGCAAATGGAAAACTAATCAGATAACCACTCGTAACTCCTGAAAAAACACTAATTCCACCACGACCACTAGGCAATAGAGGTAACCCAATCGCAATAAGAACAAGGAAAAGAAGTGATGCTAAAGCTGCCCTTTTCGCTCCAAGTATAGATCCTGCTAACATCGGAGCCATAGACTGAGCTGTAATAGGGATACCCAGCAAAAAAGGAAGATAAATAGGAGGGAAAAGACTCAAAACAGCGTAAATAGCGGCAAATAAAGCAATATAAACCAAATCTTTTGTATTCACTGAATTATTCCTTCACTAGGGAAAATATTTCGTTATTGTTGTACAATTAATAAAAAGTATCAGATTTATAAAAGTACACTTTAAATACCTTAGATATAGAGAAAAATACTATAATAATTTATTTTAATAATATCACTTATATGAATCATATTAGATTCTACAATTTTTAATTACATCATAAATTACTATAGTTAAATTCAATAATAGTGATATATGAATATTATATAATGCATTTATTTTAGTTATTATGCTTTGAATGAATTAGAGGAACAGATCTTTTAATCGCGAGTGCAATAAAGGATGCAATCAACACTTTTAAACAATCGCCTATCAAAAAAACTGATGAAGCCATTAAAACCTTCAGTAAAGAAACTTTGGTCATATACGCTGTCCATGGAACACCAAAAGAATAAACTATCCCAATGCCACCAAAAGTATTTATTATAAATAATGTTATAAAATTTAACCGCTGCCAAAACAACTCTACCATTAAACCAATAAAAAATGCGGCAAATGGAAAACCTATTAAATAACCACTTGCAATTCCTGAAAAGACACTTATTCCACCACGACCACCAGGCAACAGAGGTAATCCAATCGCAACAAGAACAAGAAAAAGGAGTGACGCTAAAGCACCCCTTTTTGCCCCAAGTATAGACCCTGCTAGCATCGGTCCCATCGATTGAGCTGTAATAGGCACCCCTAGAAGAAAAGGAAGATAAATAGAAGGGAAAAGGCCCAAAATAGCATAAATAGCGGCAAATAAAGCAATATAAACTAAATCTTTTGTATTCATTTGATTCTTCTTTTATTATAAAAACTTTTATTATTATGAGATGCTGTATCAATAGTATCAGCATCATAAGAACGCGCTTCCAATGCTTCAGCCACTTCTGAAGCCATTCTTATAGTCCGTATAATTAAAGGTATCGCAAGAGCGACAATGTTAGTATTAAGTCCCCTTGCTTGCTGTGCTTCATGTACCTCATTAAACTTTTCACTCAAAAGAGGAATAAACCTGATCGCCATAGAGATAACCATACTCACTTTTGATGGATTTATACCAAAACAACGAAAGGGCTGGAGGCCTGCTTCAATTGCATCTACCATATCTGAAACTTTTGTTGTGAATGAAATAACTGATGATAAAGAAAAGAGGATAACAAGACGTAATATGACCTCAACCCCCGTAAGCCAACCGCTAAAAATAGTTTGAAATACAAATAGAAGAACTAAAAGCAATCCCATCGATTTAAATTGCTTTATCACAGTTTTGAAAGGGATCTTGGCGACTCTATAGAATAAGATGACCAACAATAGAAATAACCCAAGAAGCGCTATGGAAGAAACCATTATTATAAAAGTTCCACAGGCCGTAAGAAATAATAACTTAACTCCAGGACTTAACCTATGAATAAATGTATCCCTCGGAATATATAAACCGATCATGACATTCTTCTTATATACTCCTTTATAGCAACAAAAGGTACATCATCAATTGCTATATCCCCCTTATCAAAAACCAGCACTCTATCAAACTTTTTCAAAAACTCTAAATCATGCGATACAACTATTGCCGTTTGTGGTAATTCTTCTATCACTTGCGTAACGCGATGCTTATTTCGCAAATCAAGTAATGTCGTCGGCTCATCAAAAATAATGTAGTCTGGTTTCATTGCAACTACACTGGAAATAGCAACGAGTTGTTTTTGCCCACCACTTAATAAATGGACAGCGTGATTTCTGAAATCTTGAAGTTCATAGCGCTGTAAAATTTCATCTACACGCTCCTTAATTTCATCTTTATTAAGCTTTAAATTTTTGAGACCAAAGGATAAGTCCTCTTCAACTAATGGTAAAACAATCTGATTATCGGGATTCTGAAAAACAAATCCAACTTTACGCTTTACTGCTTTTGCGTCGCGTTTTGTATCAAGCCCATCAACGCTTACACAGCCATGAGATGGTAATTGGAGCCCATTAATAAGGCGAACAAATGTACTTTTTCCAGAACCATTCGCACCTATAATAGCAATTCGTCTTTCGGTAAGCTGTACAGTAATATTTCTTAAAACACACAAATCACCAAAAACTTGTGTTACCTCATCAAATTTTATAATCCCCAAGGCTTATTCCAATCAATCCCTTTTATTAGCTCTTCTTTCTCTATCGTTTCAGTTTATAACCTAAAAGTAATAACAAGCACCATAGAGGAATAATAATGACTGCCAAACTCATATCAGGCATCTGTACAGGAATATATGCTTCAAGAAAAGGCAAGCTTATTCCTATCATATCAAAAAGTCGAGTCATCAATCCATTTTTCCCAAAACCACTGACAAACATAATGCAAAATAATAAAGCAAGAAAGCAGAGGCAAAGATAGTTAGCGTAAGGATATAAACCAAACGCATAAATAAAATCACCCTTTCTGTTCTTATGGGCATTGCGAAATTTCAAATGAACAATAACAATAATAGCCCAAGTAATCACTGCTGCTGCAGTTGCAAGAGCCATGATCCGCATGAAACTATTATCAGGAACAAGAGCATTAACAACGACAATCAACGCCGTACATAATGATGAAAAAAGGATAGCAATATAAGGAACACGAGCAGCACTCAGTTTACTAAAAATATGTGGTGCATTTTTTTGTACAGCTAAACTATAAAGCATACGGCCATTAGAATAAATGCCACTATTGTAAACAGAAATAGCAGCCATAATCACCACAAAATTCAAAATATGACCAGCAGCAGGAATTCCTATAGTCTCGAAAATTGTGACAAAAGGACTACCTTTTTTTCCAATCATATTCCAAGGGCTGATTATCATAATAACACTGATAGAACCAATATAAAAAATTATAATCCTCCACATAACTTGACGAATAGCCGCTGGAATTGTTTTTTGTGGATTAGATGCCTCTCCAGCAGCAATACCAATAAGCTCCGTTCCTCCAAAAGAAAACATTACTACAGAAGTTGCTAAAACAACCCCTACTGCTCCATAAGGAAAAAAACCGCCATGGTCCCAAAGATAATGAATATTCGCTTGATTTTCCCCTAGTCCAGTGACAATGAGAAAAATTCCAAAAATAATCATACCAATAACAGCAGCCACTTTGATCAAAGCGCAAGCAAATTCAAATTCTCCATAAAAACGAACATTAAACAAATTAACAAATGTAACAAATAAAAGAACAATGAAAGATGTCTTCCAATGATCAATCAAAGTCCAATGATCAAGGTAAAACCCTATCACTGTAAGTTCAGCCATGCTCACAAGAATATAAAGAAACCAATAATTCCAACCTGTTATGAAACCAGCTAATCTCCCCCAATATTTATAAGCAAAAAAACTAAATGCTCCTGAAGACGGTTCTTCTACTGACATTTCACCAAGCATTCGCATAATGAAATACATAATAAGCCCGCCGACAAGATAAGATAAAATAACTGAGGGACCAGCTAATTGAATTGCCTCGGTTGACCCATAAAAAAGTCCTGTCCCAATAACGCCACCTAAAGCAATCATTTGAATATGGCGATTTTGAAGGCTACGCTTCAATTCCTCGTGCTTTTTTTCAGACATCATGCCTCACTACTTTTGTTGAACTTAACCTCAACTTTTATTGAAAAATTAGGCACCTCTTTCAAAAAACACAAAACAAACGTAAACTTATTTTCTTATCATAATGCAACTCCTTATTTTTTTGTGCATTATACGTATGTCCCGTTGAAGTTTTAAGAAAAAATATGCTCCACCCTCTATTTAAATTAATGTCCTTCATTTTCGTTACACTAACCATTATAGCATTGGTCATTGATAACGCACACTCTGTAATCACATCACATTGGACAACAACCCCCTTTAATAAAATTTTAACAAACCTTCTGCAAACAGATATCTATCACCTTAATCAATCTCTATGCAAGGTAATGCCTGATTTTCTGTCCTCAATTTGCATTACTCTTACTTATTTACCCGCATGGTCTATCTTTGGGGCTTTAGCAATAGTATTTTGTATCTTAAATTACGAAAAACAAAAGCCTTTTCACAAAATATCATATAATAAAGAGTCCATTTGATCTTGAAAAAAACTTCTAGAGCTCTGTGTACTATAACATAATCGATGTCGCTTACCCCCCCTCACTCTATTAAAACAACTGAAAATCACTTGATCATCAGAACAAATTAAAACGCTTTATTATAAATATAGGCGCTCACTTATGATTTCTATAGATAACGATAACATCACTTTATTTGTATCAATTTTAAAAAATTAGCGAATAAATCTACCTCCCACCTATAAGAAAACTCTGTACAGAAAAAACTTAAAATATTGCAGTTCATATATTCTTCTATGGCTTCTTCTTTATACTCTACAAAAACTTTTCTTAATTTTCGTACTAGAAACCCCATATAAAAAACGTCTTCTAATATCAGCACTCCTTATAAGATTAGAACTTATTAAAATTAATGAAGAAGCTTATAAAAATTATTCTACAAGTCTAACAAAATGCGTGAAATAAAAACTCATCTGTAAATAATTGCAATTGTGATAAAAAATATTTCGCACCTTCTCCCTATTGAGAAAATGGTAAGATAACAGCTTCAGTAACACTCTGTTCTTTTAAATCTGAAAATCGTCTCGCTAAAATATCAACTTTTTAGATATCTCATCCAAACTTTTTCATTGATTAGTTACCTCTCGAGAAAGTTCCTCAATGAATTTTTCTTGGTAAGCTAGCTTCATTTCTAGTTCTATCAGCCGATCTTCATCCGACATGATTTTTACTTCCCCTTAAATAAAAAAAACGTGATTAATGTTATTAATCTTCCTCCCTTCTTCTTCCCATAAAAATGAGAAGTAACTTTTCAACTAATTCTACTCATCTATTTGCACATTATAAAAGGTTTATGATGATCTTTATTTTCCCAATCACTCTATGCAACAAATTTCTTTCTTAAAAATCAGAAAAGTTTTTTATCTTGATTAAGTTATCTTAACACCATTTTTCATTCTAAAGATCTACATTCCCAGCTTCTTAATTTAAGTGCTATCGTAAATTGGAAAGCATTTTATAGCATTAAGGTCAAAGAATACTTTTCTCTGACTTTTACATACTTCTCCTTCAAATTATTATCATATGTATAAATTATTGAAAAAATGCATTCTTGCTTTTATACGTACTTTTAGCTATTACCCTCAAATTAGTTTTGTCTCATTGACTTACAAACCTATGCCGCATTAGCTCAGTTGGTAGAGCACATCATTCGTAATGATGGGGTCGCTGGTTCGAATCCGGCATGCGGCACCACCTTTCTTAAGATGTTTAAATATATATATTTTTTATTTAACTATCTGTTTAAAGACCACCTTCTAGGATTTATACAATTTTATCTAATCTGTTGTTATTTGCTCCGTATTTTTCTCTGGAGTAAATGCTAAAACCTCTTTCTTTCTCCACCTCACTGCTCACCCTAGCTTATATGGCTCCGGCCCCCTCTGAAGCATCTAATTGCGAATCGTTGTTGTGGATATACTAAAAAGCTGTGCACACTCATGGATTGTTACATATCTATTGCCATCATCAAATATCATCCATTGCCTTTTTATTTTTTATGTTATGTAAATGGGCTGGGATGCTATGAGGAGAGAACTTCCTATATTTTCAAGCAGCTTTTTGTCAAAATCTTTTGTGTCTCTTGTGCTATTGCCTCTAAAAAGATTTCAATAGCTTGATTGATTTGTTTAAGAGGCTGCTGGAAACGTAGCCAATACAACACCAGACAAAGATGACACCATTGGACCCAACCCCAAACGCCCCACCAAATGCTTCATATGAAAAAGAAAATATATGAAACCGAACTACTTGTTCAAAATTATTACAGTACAATATTCTTAAAAAAACTATCAAATACCATTGGTCTATATATTGAATATGCTCCACTAATATATTGTTTCAGTTGGAAACAGACTGTAAGAGAGGAGAAATATCCATTATGTTGTTATGTAACAGTTTATTTAAAATCCTTCGTAAAGGTACTTTTTAATGGAATTAAGCAATTAGGGGAAAAAACAAAGAATAGTTAATTTAACTATAGATTTTTTTATTAAATATGTATAACACGTTATGTATACGCTTTATTGATTCTAAGATAATTTTTAGATATATAATGTTAAATTATAATGTTTTTTTGTTTTTATAAAAAAAATTCTGTGGTGCAATTTATGACTTTTGAAATTACTTAAAAATCAACACCTAATTATTTCATTAATTATTATGTCTCTTATTTTTTATTAAAAGTGCTTTTTGTCATCGGAATTATTGAAGTTTTTTCAAGTAAAGTTCTTCTAAATCATTCTAGATCAACTGTAAGAATTTATGAGTGAAATCTATCTGATTATAAATGGAATTATTATAAAGTTATTGTCTTTAGATGGAGATCAATTACTGAAAAATGAATAGTATTTAGCATAATCTTTATTCAAAAAATGATATGGATCTTAAAATAATTCACTATGGATGTTTTGAATTTATTATGCCCTTTCGCTGTTCTGTTCTTAAAAATGAGTAGATGTAAGTTTTTAATTCATATCCTGCTTTGTGTAGTTTTTTATAGGTAAAAATAATGCGAAAAATATCAAAAGAAGGGCTTGTATTGATTAAGCAATTGGAAGGCTTGCGTTTATCAGCTTATGAAGATTCTGGTGGTGTCTGGACAATTGGTTATGGACATACAAGTGCTGCTGGTGCTCCAAGCGTTCACAAAGATATGCAAATTACGGAAAAAGAAGCTGAAAAAATCCTTCGTCAGGACTTGAGGGAGTATGAAGCTGTTGTTGAAAAAGCCGTTACCGTTCCTTTAAACGATGAACAATTCGCGGCATTAGTATCATTTTGCTATAATGTAGGAATCACAGCATTTCGCAATTCTACACTTTTAAAAAAGCTTAATAAAGGTGAATATGAAGCGATACCAACCGAATTGCAAAAATGGACAAGAGTGGGAGGAAAACGTATCCAAGGTCTTGTCAATCGCCGAGCAACCGAAGCAGGATTGTGGGCAAAAGGAGCTCATGTTGCCCCCAATTATCATGTAGTAGAACCAGAAGGTGTAACAGGTATTTGCAAAGTAGAAGCTCTTGCACCAATCATAGGTTCTTTTTCAGGGCTTGGAGGTCTTTTTGCAGGAAATGGTCCTGTTCAATGGGTTCTAGCAGGCATTATGGTTTTAGCTGCTTGTACAGCTATGATATACATTGCTAAACGTTTTCAGGAACACCGCCTATGATTTTATGGATAAAAAAATATCTGACAATGACGTCAGCGCTCATAGCAGCTTTTCTTATAGCTTTAGTCAAAGCCTTTTTTCTTGGGAAAAAAATTGAGAAGCAAAAGCAAACAAAAGAAGATTTCAAGATAGCGACAACACGGCTTGAGGTAGAAAATGAAATTAATAAGAAAAGTGATGCTGATGTGCGCACTAAGCTTTCTAGCTGGTTGCGCGACGAATGAACGAACTTCTTGTATTGGATGGCTGCCAATTTATTTGAATCGACAAGATATCAATGTCATTAGTTCAAATTTGGCGAGAGATATTTTAAAACATAACGAACAAGGTGAACGTTTATGTGGTTGGAGAGATAAACGGAAAATAAAGTGATAAAGATACAACTCCTCTGAAACATTAATTAATGAAACGATTTGAAAAAGGTGGATATATTCAGACTAAAAGTAAAAGAACTTAAAAGGTTAAAACACTCTGGTGATCGATTGGATTTTATTAGAGTAACGGAGATGTCTGAGTTGAAGCGAAAGGATTCAACAGATTATGTTTGTGTAAAATGATTGAGTCTATTGATGTATTCTATGGGCATCTTTGTTATCCTATCAAAAGAAGATGAGAAAAGATTTTATGGATTGCACTACTATCGTCGTTCAAAGAACTGATCATACACAAAGGTTCTGTTTTCAACAAAAATAACATCTAGAAGCTTGCATGCTTGAAGAAAAGCAATCTATGGAGCTATATAATGAATAATGGTAAGGCTTTTATGTGATTTGTAAATGACGTTGCTTCAGCTTCCTAATTATAATAATGATGTTGACGATAAGGAAAATACTTTCGCACTTTATCTGCTTTTTCATGCTAAAGTGGCGGAAAAACATTGTGAATGATCTTGGCTGTTAATTTTTCTATAGGTAAATTCCCTATATGGGAAATGACATGCAACTCCAATTGAGAAAACCAACAACCATTTTTGCTTTTATTTTTTAACTTAGCTTTTTTACTTTCAAAAGTTGCCTAGCAATTTCTTGAAAAATATTGCTTTACTATTTTAAGATAATTTTTTCCTGAAATAAAATCCTTCTTTTAAAATATTACTGTAATATCTTGCAAACTCATGTACTGCTTTTAGAGAAAGTTTGTAATAGGACCGTTTCTTTCACGGCGTTTATTGTGATGTGTATAACGGAAAAGTTAAGAGCGCGTATTATCTTTTCGAACATTCAACCACAATCTTATTTCATCCCAATATTTATCTTGAGAAGATACTTTTATAAAGATACTGATAATCTATAAATCACTCTCCCCTAATTCACCTTCTCACTCATCCTTCCATGCATTGCCCGTCCACCTTTTAAACCACCTTAAATTTTTGATATAGAATTTTTTATTTAATTTTTATTTTTTATTGAATCATAAAAATGATATGTCTCAATCTCACCTCTATGCATCTTTATACGCTTTGATTCTTATTTCTAAAGCCCAGACATCCTGCATATCGCACTGTTTTTATATTTAATATATATTTCTAGATTTATTCCTAACTTGTTAGAAAAGTTTTTATATTTTGATAGAAATATCTTCTATCAGTTCACTTTTTTCAAAAGATTCTGAAAGGATTCTCAAAAAGTCTGCAAGTTAAAGACTATTTAATACGTATTGTTTCTTTTCTAGAAATCAAAATTGGTGATGCCCCATTCCTTACCAGAAATTGTGTTATTTGCAGAGCAGTCTGTATAAGATGGTGTAACCTCTTTTATGAAGTTAACTAAAGTTTTTTGAATTTCTAGCATATTGTTTAAAGACAAAAAACTCCCTTTTAATTTATACAAGCAGCTTAGACATCGGCTGATAATCCTTCCACTTATAAAAATCTTTTCTTTAATAACCCTCAAAACCACAATTAAAGTGGTGAAAGATAAAACAAGATTTTTAGGCGATCATAACGCACAATAAAATAAGACCAGTCTAAATGTTCAATGCTAACACCTGCTAAACAGTGGAAAATAAGTTTTAGCACGCCTTCAAATTGGAAGAGCTTAAGCCCCTGCGCGCTACGATGGATTTCTACTCTCATCGTACGATTTACATTCCCTCTAAAACTTAATCGCTGTAAATATAAAAATCTTGAAGCCCGTTCTAAATCCGTGAGAGTTTCTGGATCTTGCTGTATTAAACGTTGAAATTCCTCACAACTGCTCATCTAAAATGCTAACATTTTTACAAAAGGACGATAGTGGCGTTGTAACATCCCTAAAAAGTTTACGACATAACCTGAGAGATTATTGCTGATTTCAGGGGATAGAATCAATTTCTGTTCAAAGAAAATATCACTCATACCAACAAAAAGGTTTAGTCTACATGCCATGAGGAATGTCCTCAAATAATTTTGATATTTTTTTGATCGAATTTCTTTTGTCACCAATATCAGCAGCAACTTGTGTGGAATTAACAAAATTATAATTTTTTATCTTAAAATGTATCCATCATTTTTTACATTCTTTCATCTATCTAGCCTTCTTTTCACAGCTTCAAATGATAAAAAGTAACTGCAATGTTAAGTCGTTTTGCATCGAACAAATTTCTCGCAAACTATCCCGATTGGCTAGATGACAATCCATCCTCTATTTAAAGAGAGAAAAACTTTTCTTTTTTATTCAGCGATAAAGTAAATATTATCCAATTACTTATGAGTAGTAATTCGATCAAATGGAAACTGTAATTCTTTCTACTCTAAGTAATCTTGTACCCATTTATATAGGTTTAGGAAAGCGTTCTGTTATGAATATTCATAAAAATGCTTCAAAAATTGATATCAGCAAAACTTCTGTTTAAAAAAGGAAAAGATGTTCTCTTACCTGCTACTGAAGAAACTGTTCAGATTTGTCTTGATGTTGCTGAAGAGCTTCAAAAAACATGAAGTTATCCCAACGCTTACAAGTGTGCCAACAATTCAACTTTGAGATAATAGATCAGTGCTAGAGTTATGCCAATCTCACCAATCTGTTGTTGTCTGTGAAGAGCATAGTATCAAAGGAGAAACTTGGAGATGCAATTGTTAAATCGCTTATGGAACAAAACATTCTATGCCAATTTGTATCATTAGTCCCCCCCACCATCCCCATCTGCAATAAAAACGAACTGGATATTTTAACAAGTTATAAAATCAATCGAGGACGCATAAATAGTGTTAGAAATGACATACTATACAAAAAATATTCAACTGCTTCCTAATATGCTCGCCAGTTCAAAAACATCATAAATCATTGAGGATGCAAGAAAATAAGAAAGAAAAGCACATTAATTCACGCAGTTTTTCTCTCAGTAAACGAGCTTTTTTAAAGATAGTACGGATATTTTTTCATTGCTTAAAAACGTACTCCATAAAAACAATATCATATCCATATAATATATTATCCAATGAACTTAATATAAATAATATATAGATTATAGAAATATTATTTATTATATACATTTTTATTATAATTATAGATTAAAATAAATACATATTGACATTTTTAGTAGTTTTATTTATATATAATAACTAATATTATTCTACATTAAAATAAAACTAAATGGATTTTATAAATTTACGTTTTATGCCAATGTGGAAAAGAAGTAATTAATATATTATATTTTAATGTTTTTTTATATACAGGAGGGAAAAATGCTCACAGCATTATTTATAGCTACTTTTTCTATATCAACAGTTGTTTTACCTTTAATATCAGCGCTTGTTCCTTTTTATCCGTAGAATGAGCTTTTAATAAAGTAAATAAAATATGTATGCAATGTTATTATTGTTTTTTTTCGTGTTTATTATTATTATTAATATTTAATATTACTGTAGTTACTGAGTATTTTCTGTGATTTTATAGAGGAGCTTATTGATATTTTCTATTTAACTTTAACTGTCAACATATTTTTAAAATATATAATTATGCTCCTCTATAAAAATACTTTCTTTTTCTGAAAGAAGTATAACTTATTTCTTTCATTGCTTAAAAACATCTATATTTACTAAACTCTTGCGTGTAATATCTTTGATTGTCTGAGTACCAGTCAGTGTCATAGCTACCCGCATTTCATTGGCAAAAAGATCAAGGAGATGCATAACACCTTTCTTACCTGCTGCTGCAAGCGCATAAACAAAAGCACGGCCAATCATAACAGCATCCGCACCTTGTGCTATCATGCGTACAACATCAAGACCAGAACGAACACCAGAATCCGCTAAAATAGTCAAATGATCCTTTACAGCATCTGCAATTTCAGGCAACGCTCGTGCTGTTGATAATACACCATCAAGCTGGCGTCCACCGTGATTGGAAACAACAATACCATCAGCACCAAATCGTACGGCTTCTCGCGCATCTTCTGGATCAAGAATACCTTTCAAAATCATTTTTCCTTTCCAAAAATCGCGAATCCATTGTAGATCATGCCAACCAATTGAGGGATCAAAATTTGCACCAAGCCAACCAACATAATCATCCAATGCAATCTTCTTTTTGAGATAAATGGAAACATTTCCAAGATCATGAGGGCGCCCCATAACACCAACGTTCCAAGCCCAATATGGATGAGTCAAAGCTTGTAAAAAACGACGTAAACCAGCATAAGGACCAGACATACCCGAATGCGCATCACGATAACGTGCACCAGGAATTGGCATATCAACTGTAAAAACCAACGTGCGTACACCAGCCAACCAAGCCCGTTCTAGTGCATCACGCATGAAACCGCGATCTTTGAGAACATAAAGTTGAAACCAAAATGCACCTCCAATCGCTTCTTGCACTTCCGCAATAGGACAAACTGAAACAGAGGATAGTGTAAAAGGAATCCCTTTTGCCACTGCAGCACGCGCTGCTTTTACCTCTCCACGACGTGCATACATGCCCGTTAGCCCAACAGGTGCGAGCACAATCGGTAGACCAAGTGTCTGATCAAAAAGCTTGATTGAAAGATCAACTTCACCAACGTGGCATAGAATCCTTTGACACAGTGCAAGTGCTTGAAGATCTGTACAATTACGTCGCATCGTTTCTTCAGCATAAGCCCCACCATCAATATAGTGAAAAAGAAAGGGAGGAAGACGACGCTTTGCTGCCTTACGATAATCAAGTGTTGAAGAAATAATCATTGATGGCACCATTATTCCTAAATGAAAAGAGAAAACATCCTAAAACGCATAAAAGCGAATCCATGTACCTACCTATTCGCTATTCTCCCAAAGCACTCTATTGAATAGATAGAAGCAACAGAGACTGCAACTTTCTAAAAAAACTAATTGATAAAAACAACGTCTTTATTGCTCTTATCCAAATTTAAAATCTCACAGTATGAAGTATCATTAATAACGTATCTACTCATATATTCTTCATGTGCAATTAAAATGTTATACTCTCTTTAAAGCAATCCCTCTTCGAAAGCGATTGCTCCGTAGCTTAATTAGTTATAATTTAAAGTCGCGTCTCTCCCCAAAGATCCTTACATTATCAGTTATTAAGAATATAGAGTGTCATTAAGTATAAATCATCCCCCCCAAAAAGATGAAAAAATCCTTTATTAATACTGGAAATAAAGCTGTCGCATACATGCAGAAATCTTCGTATATCAATATTCAAAATTGAGATATTTTACTTATTCATAAAAGTTTATAAAAATATATAGTGCCTAATGCACATAAAGCATAAAAACTTTTAATGTTCATACCAATAGAAACTATTCATATTTAATTGAATAATTTTCTAGCAATATTATATCTTGAGGCTATAAATGAGTTACTAAAATTAGAACAATGTTTATTGAAAATAATTGTTACTAAACTGGAGTAAAAATTTATTTATTAGCTCTATTGAATTTTAGTAACCTATTGATTTATTATAATAGTAAATATGAATAACATATTGAATATAGTAAATTTCTTTCATTGTAAATTTTGTCATGATGAAATAATCAAAACTATTCTTTTGCACAATCATAAATGGAGTTCGTATAGATAGAATCTCTTGAAAAAAGAAATAAAAATGCCTCTCATATCCTCTCAAATACAAAGCCCTAATCTTGGAAAATGCATGGCGCCGGTTTTTTAAAGAACAAAAACTTTTCTTTTATTCACAATATATTTCCTGCGTACATGTTATCAAAATTTGTGGTTTCCAACTCATTTAAAATGCTTAGACAACTTTAAACCCTGTGCTTGATAATGTGATCCAACATCATGTCCATAAAGGGTTGAGGGCCGATTAAGCATATGTTCATAGACCAAACGACCAATCATTTGGCCATGCTCTAAGATAAAAGGAACTTCATGGCTTCGCACTTCTAAAACCGCTCTTGCTCCTTTTCCACCCGCTTCCATATGCCCAAATCCTGGATCAAAAAAGCCTGCATAGTGCACCCTAAACTCACCAACTAAAGGATCAAAAGGAGTCATTTCTGCGGCATAAAGCGGAGGCACATGAACAGACTCTCGTGAAACTAAAATGTAAAACTCATCAGGATCAAGAACTAGCTCTCTGTGATCTCGATCAAAAAGAGGTTCCCAAAAATCTAAAACGTGAGCAACGGCGCGTTTATCAATATCAATAACGCTTGTATGATGTTTACCACGATAACCTATAAGCCCGTTTTCATCTCCCTTTAAATTAATGGAAAGTCCAATACCATCAGCACTAATATTAGGAAGATCCTCCGATATCAGTGTTTCTTGCCTTTGCAAAGTGTGCAACTCAATTTCATTTAAATAACTTTGCCCTTTTCTAAACCGAAGCTGTGATAAATGTGAGCCAGTACGCACCAAAATTGGAAATGTTCGTGGACTAACTTCCAAATAAAGTGGACCATGATAACCAGCACAAATTTTATCAAATTCCTGAGCATTATCCGTAATGACACGTGTAAAAACATCTAACCGCCCCGTGGAACTTTTGGGATTGGCAACAGCAGATAAAAATTCTGGTAAAGCTAAAGTTTCCAAAAGAGGAACAATATAAACACACCCCGTTTCTAAAACGGCTCCGTCTTGTAAATCAAACTCATGCAACTTTAACCGTTCAAGCTTATCCAAAACTTTTGCATCAGAACCCGGCATAAAAGAAGCACGTATACGATAAGCTTTCTCCCCTAAACGAAGATCAAGGCTTGCTGGTTGTATTTGAGATCTATCAAATGGATACTGAGCCTTGAGAAAGTTATTATCAATCAAAGCTTGTATATCACTATCTGCTAAAATACCGCTTATACGCGCCATATATATTGCCTTCCCTTTTTACTGTATTTCTTTTTGACCTAGATGATCCGTTGGTGCAAGCCATTTTTAAGGTGATAAAAACTATTTTTTTGTTTTTTCAAACTGATTTGTTAACATAAAATAAAATACTTTGAATAATGAAGAACATTTTGCCTCTCTTTAAAAGTAAACAAGAGGTATTGTAAAAATAATATTTTCATGCTCTCTTATTCTTGAATGTCGCGCAAATGGTGTTATCATAATTTCTTATAAACCCTTAAGATTCCTGTTAGAATTTATTATGATTATACGCCATCTTAGCGAAAATATTATTAATCAAATCGCCGCTGGTGAAGTTATTGAACGACCAGCAAATGTTGTCAAAGAACTTGTTGAAAACGCTATTGATGCTGATGCAACGCGCATTGAAATCATTACAGCAAATGGTGGAAAAAATTTTATCAAAGTTAGTGATAATGGTTGTGGGATTCCTGCAGATCAGTTAACTCTAGCAGTTTCTCGTCATTGTACCTCAAAGATTACCGATGATGTACACAATATCTGCTTCCTTGGGTTTAGAGGAGAAGCCCTCCCCTCTATTGGTTCTGTTGCAAAACTTAAACTCACTTCACGAACAAAAAATGCTGAGAGCGCTGCTGAAATTTCCGTTACTGCAGGAAAAATTGTAGGTCCCAAGCCAGCTGCTGCAAATCCTGGAACAATTGTTGAAGTTCGTGATCTTTTCTTTGTCACACCGGCACGATTAAAATTTATGAAAACTGATCGGGCTGAAACAAATGCTATTAGCGATATGATTAAGCGAATTGCTATCGCATTTCCACATATCCGCTTTTCTCTTTCAGGACTAGACAGAACTTCTATAGAACTGTCTGCTACAGAAAATAATACTCAAGGACAATTACAACGTATTACGCAAATTATGGGAAAGGAATTCGCCCCTAATAGCATTGCACTGAATGCTGAACGCGAAGCAGTGCGCTTAACAGGTTTTGCTTGCTTGCCATCTTTTAACCGAAATAACAGCCTACATCAATTTGCTTATGTTAATGGGCGTCCCGTGCGTGATAAATTTCTATGGAGTGCACTCCGAGGTGCTTATGCTGATGTTATGCCCCGTGATCGTTATCCTGTCGCTATTCTTTTTATTGATCTCCCACCTGCTGAAGTAGATGTTAATGTTCACCCAGCTAAAGCTGATGTACGATTCCGTGATCCAGGATTAATTCGTGGTTTAATTGTTGGAGCTATTCGTGAAGCATTGCAGCAATCTGGTATTCGTCCAACTTCAACCCGTTCTGAAGCAATGCTTACTGCATTTCAAACACAACAACCATTGGCACAACAACCATTAGGCAATTTTAAGAACACGCACCTGTTCTCTTCTTATAACCCACAGCCTCATCATTTTACCAGCGCTTCAATGGTTCACAAACCCCTAGATATTACTAGCTCTTTTGATTTAAAAGAAGATGCTACTCCTATTATGGAGGGCTTAAATATACCAAGTGGAGATGCATACATTCCAAGCACTATACCTTCATCAGAAGAGTTATCTTATCCACTAGGAGCGGCCAGAGCACAAATTCATAAAAACTATATTATCGCCCAAACACAAGATAGTTTGATCATTGTCGATCAGCATGCAGCTCATGAACGATTAGTTTATGAAGCACTCAAAAATGCACTTTATTCCAAACCACTTCCTTCACAGTTATTACTTATTCCTGAAATTGTAGAACTCTCTGAAGAGGATGCAACATGCCTTTTAACGCATAAAGATGCTTTGCAAAAATTTGGATTAGGAATAGAATCATTTGGACCAGGAGCAATTGTTGTGCGTGAAACCCCTTCCATGTTAGGAGAGATCAACGTCCAAGCTCTTATTAAAGATCTTGCAGATGAAGCCGCTGAGTATGATACAACAAACAATTTAAAAGCAATGCTTGATTATGTTGCAGCAACGATGGCCTGTCACGGCTCAATACGGTCAGGGCGCCTTTTACGCCCCGAAGAAATGAACACACTATTACGACAAATGGAGGCAATACCTAATACAAGTACATGTAATCATGGACGCCCTACTTATATTGAACTCAAATTGGCAGATATAGAACGGCTTTTTGGCAGAAAATAAGCTCTTCATCATTTTTACAAGAAAAATATTTTAAAATTAACTCTCGACTTTATAATATATTTTATGGCACTTTTCTTGAATCTCTTGTATCAAGTAAAAAGGAGTTATAATGTTTCCCAATGGTGAACGTGAAGCAAAAATTCATTATTCTAATAACGGATATGACATTATAGAATATGGTACCTATACCATTTGTGCTGTTAGCGGGCAAAAAATCCCTATAGATGATTTAAAATATTGGAATCATCACCGCCAAGAAGCATATGCTAGTTGTGAAATATCCTATCAGCGTGAACTTGAGTGCAACCCATATCTCAAGCAATTATTAAAAACAAAAGAAAAATAACCCCTCGAAAGCTACAAATTTAGCCTTTGCCTTTTAGACAAGAAAATTCAAGGGAACGTTTTCTAAAGCGGGTCATGACCTCTTCAAGGACCATACGACAGAAGTCTTTTTGAACAAAATCGACATTCACATCAAAGACAATAAGATTTTTCAAACCTTTTTGCGTGTGAATTGTCTGTATACGGATATAATCTTTAGCTGTTGTTGCTAGCCATAAATTGTGCATTTTAGCCTTTTGTATAAGGCTTTTTAAATTTTTATCTGTGAAAAAATAGTGGTCTGGATATATGTAAGTTTGCACCACATGACCGGACAATTCTTTAATAGATTTAAAAAATTTATCTGGATTGCCAATACCAGCAAATGCCAAAAATGATTTTCCTGAAACCTCATCAGAGGCACTGGCTTTAAGATGAGCACGATATAAAGGCTTTCCAGTACGCGAAACAAGAAAAGCGACATTATCAGGCGCATCGGAATGACCAATCAATAAAACACTATCCATAAAAGAAAACTGCGTTTTTAATGGTACGCGCAAAGGTCCTGCTGGAAAGACAGCTCCATTACCAAAACCGCGCATCGCATCAACAACGAGTAACGCATAATCCATATAAAGACGGCGACTTTGAAATCCGTCATCCATTAAAATAAGATTACATCCCTCTTGTTTAAGCCGTTGTGCTGCTGCATAACGATTAGGTGATACAGCTACAAAAGCATGCTGTGCAAGTAAAAGTGCCTCATCTCCGACACTATATGGAGTATCATATTTCTCATTTACAAGATGTACCCCTTTAACTGATCCACCATAACCACGAGATACAATACCAGGTACAAAACCAAGTTCTTTAGCCACTTTTGTAAAAGCAATAACAACCGGCGTTTTACCCGCACCGCCACATGTAAAATTTCCAATACACAAAACTGGCAGATCAATCACGGGAGGCTGTCTTGTCATAAAACGACTTGAAAAATAACCATACCCCCATGAAACTGGAGCTAACACAAAACGCAAAAAGCTTTTATTTTTCCACCAAAAACGAGGGGCGCTAATATGCATATCTACCCTGACGCTGACGTAAACCTGTTTGTATTACAAGGGGTTGTAAAAATGGATCTAAAATCTTTAATGTGCGCTCAAATGCACCTGCCATACCTGTCGCCACTTCATGAGCCTTATCAACCATTTCTTGCCGCAATGTTTCATTTGTTAAAAGCTTATACACCTGAATAGCAAGCTGTTTTGTATCTTGAACCATATATGCCGCATCATGTGTTAGAAATTGTTTGAACATCTCTTGAAAATTTGAAACATGGGGCCCTGTCAAAATAGCGGAACCAAGCAAAGCCAATTCCAATGGATTGTGTCCACCATTTCCACATAACGATTTACCAACGAAAGAAACTTTCGATAAGCGAAGAAAAAGTCCCATTTCTCCAATGGTATCTCCCCATAAAATATCGGTATTCATGTTTGGAACAGCATCTCTACTCCTACGAATAAAACTTAACCCCTTATTATCGCATTTTCTGATAAGATCTTCTGAACGTTCAGGATGACGAGGCACAATAATTGTTAATAAATCTGGCAAATAATTTTTAACAATTTTATGGACCTCAAAAGCAATCTCCTCTTCCCCTTCATGCGTTGAAACAGCAGCCCAAACTGGGCGATTGCCGATAGCATTACGATAACGTGCAAGCAATTCTTGATTTTCAACCAGAAAAACATCAGCCTTGAGATTACCAGAAAACGTAACAGATTTTACGCCAAGTGTATGGTAATAAGCTACATCTCTTTCATTTTGACCAATCGCCAAATCAATATCCTTAAAAATATGTTTGGCAAGAACACGTCGTTTTTGCCAAGCTTTAAAAGAACGTTCAGACATATGGGCATTAACCAAAATCTGCGGAATACGCATTTTTGCAAGTTCTTTAATACGAAGAGGCCAAATTTCTGATTCACAAATTAAGACGAGATCAGGCTTCCAATGACGAATAAAACGGCGCACTGCAAAATCTAAATCCAAAGGAGCATATTGATGAATCAACCGATGACCAAAATGTTTTTTTACAAGAGTGGAAGATGTCACCGTCCCAGTTGTTAATAACACATTGATTTTTAATGATAAAATATAATCAATAAGTGGAACAAGCGCAAGTGTTTCTCCAACACTTGCTGCATGCAACCAAACTAACGAACCTTGGGGACGGGCATGAGAACTTTTGCCTAAACGCTCTTTTTTGCGACACCACTCTTCTTTTCCACGGATAGAACGAAAAAATAAATAAAAAGGAATAACAGGACATAAGCAAAAACCAATTATTCGATAGGTTAAAAGAGCCGCATGTGCCTTTAATTCTACCATTTAAAATCACCTCATCCAGCTATTTTAAGATATCTATATACTTATTTTGTTAAAAAATTCATCAACACTATTGGGTGCATCAATTATTTTAAATACCACACGTATCTTGGATAAAAAACGCTTCCGCCATGAGAAAACTCAATACACAAAGAAAAAAGAAACGTAATTTTATCCCACGTTTTTTCAAAAATCTTCCTATAAGAATAACATATACACATTATTTGAATTCCCTTTAATGAAGTTTTTTCAATTATATCGATTTATCATTTCAATTTGCACCCTATAAAAAATTTACTCAAAAATAACAAAACTACAATTCAGTTGATTATAATTTTGAAAATATAAATGATAAACCTATGACATAGATTGTATCAATTTTTTCAACTCACTGAATAAATACTTCTTATGATTTTAGTGAGACTTTGAATTTTGCACGTTGGTATTTTAGAGAAAAAGCTTATTTTTACATATGTTAGGTATTGTCAATTTTTCAAAAAATAGCCCATATAGACATTACAACCTAATATAAATACAACAAATAAAATGTGTTTAAAAGGAAGCTCAATCTCTATTATTTCATTTTAATAAAATGAATATGTCAAACTAATCTTAAAAAACTTTTGAATAGTATAGAGTCTTCATTTTAAATTGTGATATAATCTCTTAAAGGTAATCCAGAAAAATCTAATCTCGTTTAATAAAGAATTTCTTAAAAGTCTTAAAGCAATTTAAATAAGAATGTTCAAAATTTTAAATCCTCTCTTTTCAGGAGGTCGCATGATATATTATTCCTTTTAAGATTGTATATCATCAACACAAAATGATTAACTTATAGATTGTAGTTTTAAATGAGTACTCAAGAAACCCTTATGAGGTAAGTTAACTTCATAAATCTATCCAGTTTCTCTAAGTTTCTAATTTTGATAAAGTTTCTAACGACTTTCATGGTTTCTAAGCTTATAGTAATAACTCGTTGAAAAAGTTCCAATAGATAAATAACGAGTGCTAATAATCTCAACAGAGTAGTAATTGGTATCATTAATAATGCTACTCTTTTTATTAATCTTAACGCATTAGTGTCTCATACCTCATTCAAAAGCAGAGTGACTATTCACAATATAATCATAAACTTCGAGTGATAGCTGTCATGATAATATTGCTGTTGTAAATAGGTTGATAGAAACTGTCTTGCATTTTTATTAAGCGTAAAGATGGTGGTGCAATAATGGATTTATACCTTGCGCGATTAGAAGAAATGGGAGTGATATCGACTGATCAAAACTACTGTGGACCACGGCATTCGCGGCCTTTTGACCGGCATCGCAGCGGATTTGTTTTAGCGGAGAGCGCAGGTCTGTTCGTTATTGAAAAATTATCTAACGTACTGGCGCGGCAGCGTGAGCCATTGGCCTATTTATTGGGTTACGGCGGTGCACTTTGCGCACAGCATATTGTAGCGCCGCATAAAGATGATCTCGAAATGCAACTGTCGATGGAGCGGGCCATCGAATATACGGATGTTGACCGTACCGCTATTGATTTTGTGAATACACATGGGACATCGACAGTACAAAATGATCAGCACGAAGCCAGTGCAATCAGAACGGTTTTTGGCGCGCACAACCCGGCGATTGTGGCGACAAAATCTTGGCACGGGCATCTGATTACTGCTGCCGGTGCGATGGAAATTTTGGGTGTACTGGTTTCTTTTCGGAACAATGTTTTGCCCAAAATTTTGAATTGTGATGAAATCGATCCTCAATTGCCTGCTGGCATTGCGCTTGTGAGGGAGCATCAGTACCGACCGCTTAAATACGCATTGAAAAACTCTTTTGGTATGGGTGGTGGCGCAAGCAGCTTGGTTTTAGGGAATCCACAATATCTGTAAGGGACACCTCATGCTAACAATATATTCTTTATTAGAAAGAAACTGGCAAGTGATTTGTCATCACAGTCATTATTCGGCAGAGGATGTCACCATGATGACAAAAGGGTGTGCAGATACCGTAGTTAGATATTTTCGTGATCGCCCGCAAAAGGAGAAAAATAAGTTGTTTGTTTTTGTGATTAGAAATAATTTCGAAGGTCTAATCAGCTATTTTGTTGCGTCTGTGCTAAAATTGAAAGCTTGGATCGTCAGTATTCATGATTTAGACATTGTTGATATGCTGGTTGATGCCAATTGCATTGCGGCTGTTGTAATAAGCCATGAAGTTAGGAATATTAGTATCATCAGTCACCGGATTAATATCGCGTTTGATCACTGTTTTTCAACTGTGAACGAAAATCTGGCTGATTTTACAGCATATCCGTGCGCGCATTTCTATTTTTGTACCTCCAGAACAACCAGTAAGCCCAAGTTGATTCAATATCATGAAAATATTCTGATTGAGAATGCCCTCGCGGTGAGCCAATCTCTTGGACTAAGTAATGAAGATTGCTCATTGTGTTATTTCCCCGTGCAGTATATGTATGGTCTCTCTACTATGCTATGTGCCTTCTTATTGGATAGCAAACTGGTATTTGAAAAATTTCAAATAAGTAATTTCAAATAAGTAATATTGGTGAACTCGTTTCGCACTATAGCATTGCCAACTTGCCTTTAATCGGTGACTGGATGCTGGCAGTAAGCGACATTTTTACCAAAAGCCGAATCCATGTGCAAAATATCTTGAATGCATCCGACCGTTTGCTCACCGTACAAGCATCGGGTATCCTCTCATCATGTACGACGTTATGGAATAACTTCGGTCAGACCGAATCCGGACCGCGCTTGTTTAATAATAAGATCTGCTCGCTACGCGATATTGAAAGAACCAGTAAATATGGCGTTGTAGCGCCGGGTAAGGCTTTGGTGAGTGATATAAAAATTGATTTGCGCCCCATTGATCGGGCGGATTCTTCTGATTCAGTGCGCCGTATGTTTTATAAAACGCCTTTCGCGTGTGATGGTTATGTTGATAGTTCCTTGAAATTAAAGCCGCGTGATGAATGGTTTGATTCCGGCGACCTGTTTGTTAAAGATGAATCCGAATGCTATTACTGGATAGCCAGAGCCGTTAATGAGTTTAAACACAATGGTAAGTTTATCCCAGTTCAACTGATTTCAAATGACATTATTAAGTGTGCTGGATGTTTAAGACATTACTTTTCAAAAGCACAGAACGGAGATCTTTATCTCAACCTTGATATGTCGGCAAATAGTGAGCAGGTTAAAGCCATTACTAAACTATTGACTGATAAATGGTATCAGTATGCATTTAAAGTAAATATCAGAAAAATTGCCACGACAAATACAGGGAAAATAAAATGTACCGTGTAGATAAAGCTCATGGTATGAGCAGAGTGTATGTTAATCGCCGTGCAAACAATTATCTGTGCATTGTGAGCCATTCTTTTTATACCTATTTTTTAGCTATTGATAGGCTTCATCGTTATTTGCCTGTATTGATGAGGCGTACATCGAGAATGATATTCAGCGTGAAATGGCGAAGGTGCTTTTTGTCGATATATTTAAATGGATTCTGCCAGATGTAAAGATGTCACACAGTTCTATGAGCCATGGACGGAGTGAAAGTATTATGTTGGTTAATAACGATCCGCGGATTCAGTCTGTCGGGGTTGATATCGAATTTATTGAGAAAAAACTACCGAGGCCATTTATGCTAGATTACTGTGAAAAATGCGCGGACTTTCCAGCAGGGCAGATGCTGGACAATCTGCTATGCACTACGATATTTAGTTGCATGGAGAGCTTGTATAAGGCATTATGCGCCATCTCGGCGTGCACTTTTGATATAAATGATAGCGATCGATTATGCGTTGAAGGACATATTGAACGCATTAATGAGGCCTACCGTATTCACTGTAAGGCTAGCACATATGACAATGGAAAGGCCGTTTTTGCGCAGGTAATCATCATGGTCAGTAAAGTCTACTTCCTTGGCTCGTGTTCTCAGAAAGTCGCTCTTCCATTACTAGGCGATTTATGTAAGATTTCCTCCATAACCGGAGATTCTTGTACTTTTTCCTTTAATGCGCATCACCCGCTTTTTGAGGAACATTTCCCCTCCCGCACCGTATGTCCTGGTTCACTATTGATTGAGATGGTTCTGGCTTTAGCCACGCAGGATAGGACGAAAAATATCGCATCTGTTGCGCTAAAAAAAGTAAAGTTCATTGAAGCAGTTTATCCGGGAGATACCTATCAGTTGACCATTAAACAGGATACAGAGTGTGAACCGGGTGGCGTTTTTTATATTCATACGGAAACTAAAAAACGAAGCACTTGCGGTAAGTTTTCTATCAAATATAAAAAGGAGGATGCACCATGTTTAACATAATAATCTCTTTTATTCCGTGGAGTATTTACTCCTGGGTTATCAATGGAAACGTTTTAACTCTGGTCGAACGCTCTCTCATCTTAACTGTGATTTTATTGTTCATTATTGCTGTAAATATTAAAATTATCCGACAGGGAGAACCCGTGATGATTACTAACATTCTGACATTTATTGTCCTGTTTGTTAATTATTTCGCTGGATGGTCTACACTTTTACTGAACTACCCCACAGTTTTTTGCTATCTGTCACTTGCTCTGGTTTCATTGATTAGCTTGCTGGTAAAGAAACCCTTTACCATTTTTTATGCCAGTGCTAGTGTTTCTGAAGAAAAACGCAAACATATCCTATTTTATCTCATCAATAAATATATTACATGTATTTGGGTAATCATCTTTTTTGCCAATGGTCTTCTAGTGGCTTTTTTTACATGGACCCCCCAGATTTGGTTAATCACTATGGGTTTAATTTGTGCTGGTATTCTTTTTTCTAAATATCTTCCTAACATCATGCAATATTTTTATCGCATCAAACATCATGGAGCATAATATGTCATTGTTTAACATTCTGACCGGAACCCCTTTATGGGCTTGGATTTTGCTTATTTTTCTCATCGCGAGGGGAATAATCGCATTGAAAGATAGGGAAACGAAGGTTTACCGCCTTTTTCTCTTGCCGTTAGTCTTTCTTTTTTTGGGTGCAAGCGATGTGATTAACCAGCTGGCCTTCCCGCGCTGGGGAGCAGTCTCAATGTTGGCAGGGCTGATGATCGGCTTTGGCGTTGGATGGTTGCTCTGGCGTGCTACTGCGCGTTTAAAAATCAAAGAGGGAACGGATTTCATTATTCTGCCTGGTACGCCGTTGACGCTGACATTTATTCTTATCGCTTTTGTCATCAAATTCACATTGATTGTTTTTCTCAAGGTTGTACCTGATTTGAAATATGCATTTGATTTTAACCTTCTTTTTGGTCTTTTAAGTGGGTTTACTGGTGGTGTGTTGTGGGGCGGCACATTAAATTTATATATAGCATTTCGAAAGAATCCAAATTAATCCCTATACCATTAGCTGTGGGTGCTTCCCATTAGAACTATCTCAATAGAAGCTTATTCCTAACAACAACGCTGCATACAAATGCAGCGTTGCCTCGTAGTTTCAGATTTTTTTATCCCAGCGCGTGAATAGGTGAGGGAAGTGATATATCTGACTATGCTCTCTTGGGGGAAGAGCGAGCCTAAAGGTTTAGAATGCTATGAGTTTGAGCTATCTGGACTTTGAGCAGATGGTTTATCGCTCATGGGAAATCATTTTGTTTTACGATTCAAAAAGAGGATAGTGATGGTCTCATTGGCGTAGGTGGGCAAGAAAACTGTTAGCTTGGCAATGCGTCAACAATTTGTAGAACTATGTTGTGGAACCCCTACGCAAAGCGGTTGCTATGATGGCATGATGCTTTTGTCAAGCATTATGATATGGTAGGAACCGGTGTTTAAGGGTGCAACTGCGGTCACTGTACGATCCAGTAGCATTACGTCTGAGTATTTAGGAGCGGTAGACTCTGTACAGGCTACGCGTACGATATGTGAAGCACGCTTGTGGGAATTAGTGTGCCATTATTGCGTTGTGCATGCAACCCTCTAGCTAGTACTTCATTGGTAAGGTTGTTTTTTGAAGCTGATTAATTATCTGTGTGTTTTTTAAGAGAACGTTAGCACTGATGTATCGCGTGCCGTACCAAGAAATCTTCCAAAAAACTCGTAAAGGTGCATTGCACTTCTCCTTTGAGAATTTGGCATCTCCTCTTAGCTTAATACGTTCTCATTATGATATAAACCCCTTGGTTCTCCTGAACACCCGCTTGTCATGCGTTTTTCTCCTAAAGCTCAAGTGAAATGTTATGAATGGTTAGAGCATCTTCATAAAGAGGCAAAAGGAGGTAGTTACTCAGAAAGCTTACAAGCGCATCTTTTAAAAATGCCTAAGACCATAGCAAGTCTTGCATTGATTTTTGAACTTCTTGACGGTGGTCGTTTAGAAATTGGACTCTATGCCATCACAACAGCGTTGCGTTGGACAAGTTATCTGTTAAGCCATGCCAAACGTCTTTATACAGCGCATGATACATTAACAGCAGAAAGTGCAAAATTAATTGTCGAGCGTTGTGATCATTTGCCCGATGTCTTTACTTTACGCGATATTCATCAAAGAAATTGGACCTCTTTAAAAGACAATCAAGCCGTTAAACAAGCTATAGAGCTTTTATGCCGTTGTAACTATATTCGTGAAATCTCTGAAGATAATACCCCTAAAAGCGGTCGACCTACCATACGTTATGAATGGAATCCTTTAGTGAAAAGCCATAAGACATCACACTGAGTCATTAACCCTTGTATTTCATAGAGTGAACCTTCAAAGAACGCCTTATCTATGAGTTTTGAGTATTTTGAGGGTTCCTTTTACCCCCCCTTTATATATTTATTTTTCAATCAAAAAATAAAAGTCATTATATTTCAATATATTAGCATTTTAAAGATACAATCTATATAAAAACATAACACGTAAATACAATCTATAATATATATTTAAAGGGATTTTGAAGGTATTTTGAGAGTTTGAGAAACCTTCAAAACTTCTCTATAAAATGCATCAAAGTACTCATTATGATATTTTAAAGCACTTATCGAATTTGTCTTTTTTCATAAAACAAATAGCAAATTTTACTATTCTGCTGATCTTACGTTGTGTCATGGGCTGTGGATAAACAGCCTTTAAAAACCCCTTTTGAAAAAATTTATCCGTTTTTTCGCATTTTTCTACATTTTTTTCACCATTTGCTCAAAATGGATTTAATAAGCTTCATTTCGATTCTTTTGAAGAGAATTAATCTGTATCGTAGATAGTTATGGAGTTTATTCTTTATGCTTCGCTCTCATCATTCTGATAATGAACAATTCACTTTACGCTCCCTTTTACAATCCTATCGTGAACAGGCAACATCAAATGCTCTACGGGGGAAAGTGTTTGAAGATTTTGTGACAAAATATCTTATGTATGACCCTCTCCACTATGGGAGATACGAAAAAGTTGAGAGCTATTATGAATGGGCTAAAGAGCGTGAAGATTGGAATAAAAATGATATCGGCATTGATCTGGTTGCCAAGCTTCGTCATCAAGAGAGCTATGTCGCTATTCAATGTAAGTTTTATCAAGCAGATCATCAGATCAGTAAAAAGGATATTGATAGCTTTATCGCGGCATCTGGAAAAGACATCTTTAAATATCGTCTTCTCGTTGACAGCACGGAAGTGGAATTAAGTGACAATGTGAATGCTATGATTAAAGGACAAGCGATACCCGTTTATCGTATTGACCTTCGTCATATGGAAAACAGTCGGATAGATTGGCAAATATTTGCAACAAAAAAAGAAGTGGTTTTGAAATCAACAAAAAAGCCTCGTCCCCATCAAGAAGAAGCCATCAAGAAAGTCTGTGAAGGTTTACAAGAAGCAGACCGTGGCAAGCTGATTATGGCATGTGGAACGGGCAAAACTTTCACCAGTTTGAAGATAGCAGAAACCCTTGCTGGGAAAGGCAAGCGTGTTTTGTTTCTAGTGCCTTCTCTGGCTTTAGTCTCGCAAACAATCCGTGAATGGACAGCCGATGCACAAATCCCGTTGCGTTCTTTTGCTGTGTGTTCGGATACGAAAGTAGGAAAGCGTCGTAAAAATCAAGATGATATTATAGGCATGGAAACATCAGATCTTGTTCTCCCTGCTACTACGGATGCTCAAGCCCTTGCCAAAGAAGCCCGTGGAAACCTAGCAGATGCAATGACGGTGGTCTTTTCAACCTATCATTCTATCCAAGTGATTTCGGATGCACAAAAAGATCATGGATTACCCGAATTTGATTTGATCATCTGTGATGAAGCACACCGTACGACGGGGGCTTCATTGGGAACTGACGACAATGAATCTGAATTTATCAAGGTTCATGATAACAGCATCATTTGGGGCAAAAAACGTCTGTATATGACAGCAACGCCTCGTATCTTTAGTGACACTGCTAAAAGGCGCGCTGATGAGATTAATGCTGTTTTGGCATCTATGGATGATGAAACCCTTTTTGGTAAACAACTCCATCATTATACCTTCGCGGAAGCTGTCGATAATGAACTGTTAACCCCTTACAAGATTGTGGTCTTGGGAATTGATGAAACCTATATCACACCAGCCATACAAGAGATTATTGCCAATGAAAACCGTGAAATTGATTTAGATGATGCGGCAAAAATTATTGGCTGTTATAGAGCACTGACTAAAATAGATAAGCAAGCCGCTGTTGATGATGATGATACAGAGCCCATGCAATGTGCTTTAGCTTTTTGCAAAGATATCAACACCTCTCAATATATCACAAAGCTCTTCAATAAAATTATCAAATCTCATATTGATGATTTCCTTCAAACCGTTCCCTTTCTAAACTGTGAAGTAAGACATATTGACGGAACGCAAAGCGTCAAAAAACGCAATGAGGAATTGGATTGGCTTAAAGAAGATGCGGGTCAAAATGTTTGTCGGATCTTAAGCAATGTTCGGTGTCTGTCTGAAGGGATTGATGTCCCTGCTCTTGATGCCATCATGTTTTTACACCCGCGTAATAGCCAAGTGGATGTGATACAGGCGGTAGGACGTGTGATGCGTCGTGCTCCAAATAAGAAAACAGGTTATATCATTTTACCCATTATCATTCCTTCACACTTAGAAGCCAAAAAGGCTTTAAAAAATAATAAGAGGTATCGTGTTGTTTGGCAAGTTTTGCATGCTTTACATTCTCATGATGAAAGGCTTGCACGAACAATTAATCAAATGTCTTTAGGACAAGATAGCAGCCATACGATTGAGATTATAGAAATTAAACGAGCCGATGAATTAAAAGAACTCACCACAACGATTGATGAGATCTCAATCCAATCAAAAGCAGAAAGTTCTGGACGCACGATTGGAACAGCAGAAAGCAAATCTCAATCGGTATCTGGAGGACAAGGAGACTTATTCCGCCGTTCTGAATTTTTTGATTTTGTCAAAGCCATTTTTCTGGATAGTTTTAAAATCACGGATTATTGGGGCATATGGGCGAACAATGTTGCTGAGATTGCTCAAAACCATATCAATCATCTTAAAGATATGATTTCCGATGAAAAGAGTGAAGCCTTTCACGCCTTTGATGCTTTTCATAAGGAATTAAAGAACAACGTCAACAGTGAAATCAAGCAAGAGGAAGCGATTGAGATGCTTGCACAACATTTTATCACGCGTCCCGTGTTTGAAGCCTTGTTTGAAGGCAATAAATTTGTACAGAACAATGCTATTTCGCAAGCAATGGACAAGATCTTAACTAAACTGGATAAAACCAATATCGAAGAGAAAACGAAAGATCTTGATAAATTTTACAAAAGTGTCACGTTCTATACAGCAGGCATTACTGAAACTCATGCCAAACAGAATCTTATTATCAAGCTTTATGAAAGTTTTTTTGCCAAGGCATTTAAGAAAACCACGGATAGGCTTGGGATTGTTTATACGCCCGTTGAAGTCGTTGATTTTATCATTCATTCTGTTGATGATGTGTTGCGTAATGAGTTTGGAAAAAGCTTAGGGTCACGAGGTGTCTCTATTCTTGACCCTTTCACTGGAACGGGTACCTTTATCACAAGGCTATTACAATCCAATCTCATCAAACCAGAGGATATGGAATACAAGTTCCGTCATGATATCCATGCCAATGAGATTGTCTTACTCGCTTATTACATAGCAGCGATTAACATTGAAACGACGTATCATAGTCTTATGAAAGGTGAATATATTCCTTTCAAGCATATTGGTTTGGCTGATACGTTTCAGACGCTTAAAGAAAAAAACTTGATCGACGGTATACTCAAAGAAAACAGTGAATATTTGGAACATCAGAAAAATCTAAATATTAAAGTTATCTTTGGTAACCCCCCTTATTCAGTAGGACAAAAGAATGAAAACGATAATGCAAAAAACACCCCTTATCCTATCCTAGATAATCGTATTCGTGAAACCTACGCTGCTCAATCTAAAGTAATGAATATACGAGCGCTTTATGATAGTTATATCCGTGCCATTCGCTGGGCTAGTGACCGTATTGATAATGCTGGGGTAATTGGTTTTGTTTCTGGTTCTGGTTATGTAGAAAAGCCAACAATGGACAGTTTACGAAAATCTTTAGCCAAAGAGTTTACAAGTATTTATGTACTTAATTTACGGGGTGATCTTCGCAAAAATATGTTAAGCAACGGGAAAGCTGAAGAAGGAGAGAATGTCTTTGGCAATGGTAGTATGACTGGTATTGCGGTAACGCTATTTATCAAAAATTCTAATGTTTCTGAAGAGTGTAAAATTTATTATCATGATATTGGTAATAATCTTTCCACCGGAAAAAAACTTGAGATGCTTCAATACTTTACTAGTATTGGTGGTATAGCTAATAAATCAAGTTGGCAAATGATTACACCGGATGAACATGGTGATTGGATTAATCAACGTGATAACAGTTTTGAAACATTCTTAGCTATAGGTGATAAAAAACCCCATGGGAAAAAACTCTTTGAAACGTTTTCTCGTGGTATTATGACGAGTCGTGATCTTTGGGTTTATCACTCAAGCTATAAAGCTTTAGCTAACAACATGAGTAATATGATCACGTTCTATAATAAGGAAGTGGAACGTTTTAATAATGCTTATGAACATGTTGATCGCAAGATACGTAAAAATGCTGTAAATAATTTTGTCAATTTGGATGAAAGCAAAATTAGTTGGAGTCATAATCTCAAACGAGACTTGGACAAAGGAAAGACTTTTAACTTTGAAGGTGCTTGCCTTACGCAAAGCCTTTATCGTCCTTTTACACAACAATGGCTTTATTATAATCGGGATTTCAACGACGGTGTTTACCGAATGCCGCGTATATTTCCGATAGAGCAAGGGGTTGATAATAAGGTAATACAGATTTCTACTGTAGGAGCAAGATGTGGTTTTTCTATTTTAATGGCTAAAAATGTACCTGATGTGAATATGGTAGATGGTAGCCAATGCTTTCCACGCTATATTTATGAAGATACTATGGTTTCAAAAGGTAAAAGTGAAAAACAATCCCATTTATTTACAAATTCTACAGAAGACAGCAAAATAGCTGGTTTACAGAGGCGTGATGCCATTACTGATGAAGGATTAGCACATTTTAAAGCTGCTTATCCGAATGAAAAAATCACTAAAGATGATTTGTTCTATTACGTCTACGGATTGTTACATTCGGAAGATTATCGTGCTCGTTATGCTCATAATTTATGCAAAGAATTACCTCGCATTCCTTGCGTAAAGAGTGCTGAGGATTTTTGGAAGTTTGTAACAGCAGGGCGTGAACTAGGTCATTTGCACGTAAATTATGAAGATGTAGAGCCTTATCCAGTAACTTTTAAAAAGGGTAATCCAAAAGTTACAGAGATCTCTAATCCCGAAAAATTCTATTATGTGACTGAAATGCAATTTGCAAAAGCAGGTAAAGAGAAAGATAAATCAACAGTTATTTACAATAGCAATATTACCATAACAGATATCCCTCTTGAAGCTTATGAGTATATCGTTAATGGTAAACCAGCTCTTGAATGGGTTATAGGGCGTCAATGTGTTAAGACCGATAAAAAGAGTGGCATTGTTAATGATGCTAATCGCTATGCTGTTGAAACCATTGGCAACCCTGCCTACCCTCTAGAGTTATTTCAGAGGGTTATTACCGTAAGTTTAGAGACAATGAAAATCGTTAAGAACCTACCAAAACTAGAAATTAGAGAAACTGAATAGACTTGGCTTGCTAAACTCACAAGGGGTATAGAATCTTATAACTATAATCTATACCTCTCTTGTTAAGTTGATTAGATACAATCCTAATATGCGTTATTCTAAAAAAGAAATCATTTCCACTTTTAAATACTCTTATTTTGATTGCTTTAAGACTTTTAAAAAATCCCATCTTAAAGTGAATACGCTTCTTTTACATTGCCTTTAAAAGATTATACCGTAATCTAAAATGATAGCTTTATCCTTTTCAAAAGCTTTGTTTAAACAGAATTATGTATATTCATTTTCTTATATTACTTATAGGTTTTGAAGGTTCTTAAAACCCTCAAAACTAAGTACCATAAAAGTCTTGATAACATTTCTTATGAGTTACAAACTATCTTTTGAAAGGCTTTAAAGGTTATATACTCTCATAAGACATGTTTTAATCATTCACTAAATGATCACTTTTGTCGATTCAATGTACTGACATAAACTGACAAATATATATTTACAGTTGTATTTATTTGTTATGGATGTTTTAATAAGTTGTATTTTGAAAAATTCATAAAACTTAACTTATTGAAATATAATGATTTTAATTTTTTATCATTTAAAAAAAATGATATAGGTTCTAAAAAGAACTGACAAAAATGACAAAAGTTTATTAAAAGGGATTTTGCTCATCTCTATAATTATCATTCTCTCTTTAGATGTTTTCATAAAAAGCAGTAAATCATAATTATCATATATTCTATTTATCATTTCTCTTATGAAAATGGAAAATGATGCCATGGCTATAAAGAACATAACAGCTATAGAGAAAGCAAAAATGCAAATGAAGGCATTTTTTATAAGAGCGTGGTGCTATTAAGGTCGTTTAAATTAAAGCCTCTTATAAACAAAATTCACAAAAAATTTAAAATTCATTTAGTAAAAAAATGATAGGTTATAAAGCTAAAAATACGCATTATGAGAGCGTTTCTAAATATTATAAATGTATATAGATTCAAAGCATAACGCAATCGTTTCTAAAGCCATAATATAGCTCTAAAAGCATATAAATATAAAAGAAGCATTTCATAAGCACATGATAACATTAATACACAATTAAATTTAAAAAATACAAAAAAATATCTAAAAAATATGAATTTACTAGTGAAATGGATTGCGTAGCTGGTCATTTCTTATATCGTATTTGTGCTTTAAGAGATTTTGGGGATGTTAAAGCTGGCGATCTAGGCGGCTTTATTGAAAAGGAAAGCAACTTATCTCACAAAGGAAATTGCTGGGTTTATGACAAAGCGCGCGTCTTTGAAAATGCATCTGCTTCATTATCATCACAAGGCGCATGACCTTTGGAACATATCGCCTTAATCATCTCTTCTTTCGACGCATTCCCCTTCCCCGTCATCGCTTTCTTAATCGTACTTACTGCTATCTCCTCATACGGTATCTGATGCTGTTCACACCACGCCGTTAACGTTGCTAACAAACCACCGTAAATATGCGCGGCATCTGTACCTTTATGACACCTCACCTCTTCAAAATACACCGCGTCAATTTGACCTGCTGTCTGCTTTATTTCATTAAGCCATTGCTTAAAACGCAAGTAACGCATTCCACCGCCTTCAAAACGGCGTGATTGAAAATTCACGGTACCACTGAACATGTCACCACTTGCACCACGTATCGCCCACCCCATCTTCGTACCTAGATCAAAACAAATAATCGTGTTATTTACCACGCCTCTCCATACAAAACGTGTTTTATAAGATTGCTCTTTTTACGAAAATGCTGTTGTAGATCCCTTAAGCGTACCATGTTTCTTTTTTTTATGTGTAATATATTCATTTTATTTGTGTTTTTAAAAATGAGGGATGCATAAATAAAAACGAGGGAATAAGATTTTAAAAGGAATCTCTTCGTAAAAAGGATACAAGAATCATTAGGTGATTAATTTCTTTGTTGCATTTCGAGGATAGTGCTTTACTGCGCACAGTTAATAACAATAAGAATCGATAAAACATAAAAATTAGAAGATTCTAGCTCGCGATACGGTAATTTTATAAGTCATATCCTTGCGTATTTTCCAACCTTCAAAATTGAAGTTTATCCCAAACGCATTTTATATGAAGCATTTCTAATTACAGTGCCATTGTTATCACATTAAACTTTTTATAAACAAACAGACCGTAAGCTTAAAATTGAAATAGAAATATAAAAATAGTTTCTTATTCACCTAACACAACAAATCAAGAAACTATAATTCAGAATACGATCAACTTATTAAATGGAATCTCTGATAATAAAAATGTATAATCTCGATCCCCCGATGATCTAACTACCTTAATCTATTAAACAGATTCCTCATCAATCATAGAATAATTATAGATTTGCAAACACATCACTTCTTTTCAAAAATTAAACCCTCCAACAAAATTTTACACTCTATTGATAATATATTCTAAAAGCTCATATTTGAATGCTTTTTTCCCCTGTTTTTACTTTTCATTATAAACTTGAAAGTGTTATACAAATAGTATCGCTTAAAAGAAAAAGGATTTCTAATGGTAAAGATCAAAGTAGAAAACCCCGTTGTTGAACTTGATGGGGATGAGATGACCCGCATCATCTGGAAATATATCAAAGATAAATTAATCTATCCCTACCTCGACATTGATCTAAAATATTATGATCTTTCCGTCGAAAATCGTGATGCAACCAATGATCAGGTAACTATCGATTCTGCCAATGCTATCAAAAAATATGGGGTTGGTATAAAATGCGCAACCATCACACCTGATGAGGCACGCGTTAAAGAATTTAACCTAAAAAAAATGTGGAAATCACCTAATGGCACAATCCGCAATATTTTAGGAGGAGTCATTTTTCGCGAACCCATTATCTGTAAAAATGTCCCTCGCCTTGTTCCTAACTGGACAAAGCCAATTATTATCGGACGTCACGCTTTTGGTGATCAATACAAGGCAACAGATTTTAAATTTCCAGGAAAAGGGAAATTAAGTATTAAATTTGTCGGTGATGATAATCAAGTTATTGAACATGATGTTTTTGATGCTCCAAGCGCAGGGGTTGCCATGGCTATGTATAACCTTGATGAGTCAATTCGTGATTTTGCCCGCGCATCCTTTAATTATGGACTACAACGAAATGTTCCAGTTTATCTTTCAACAAAAAATACCATTCTAAAAACTTACGATGGTCGTTTTAAAGATATCTTTCAAGAAATATTCGATACGGAATTTAAAAATGAATTTGAAAACCGTAAATTATATTACGAACACCGTCTTATTGATGATATGGTTGCTTCTGCATTAAAGTGGTCAGGTGGATACGTATGGGCATGTAAAAACTATGATGGTGATGTCCAATCTGATATTGTTGCCCAAGGCTTTGGTTCTCTGGGTCTCATGACTTCTGTTCTCATGACACCTGACGGCAAAATTGTTGAAGCAGAGGCAGCACACGGCACCGTAACACGCCATTACCGTCAGCATCAAAAAGGTGAAGAAACATCAACAAATTCCATTGCCTCTATTTTTGCATGGACGCGTGGACTAGCGCACCGTGCTAAACTAGATAACAATGAAAAGTTAAAAAACTTTTCCACGACATTGGAAGAAGTTTGTATTAAAACCGTCGAAGAAGGTTTTATGACTAAAGATCTCGCACTTTTGATTGGGCCTAAACAAAAGTGGCTTTCTACAACAGGTTTCCTCAATAAAATTGATGAGAATCTCAAAAAAGCAATGGGCAATTAAGTTATTACTTAAATTAAAATTCAAAGCTCTAAACAGAGCTTTGAATTTCTCTTGGCAAATTTAAAGAACTGCCTTATAAATAAAAAGAGGATAAATTTTATTAAATAGCAAAAACAGTGAAAAAACAAAGCTGGTCTGCGCTTTTATTAGGTAAAAATGGTCTTTGCTTTTTGACGTTTATAGGCGGTGTTGTGTTACACGCTACCAACGTTTATATTGTTATTACTATTTTGCCCTCTCTTATGAATCATATTGGCAATGAAATATATTATTCTTGGGTGGCAACTGTCTTTATTACAGCTTCACTTCTTGGGACTTCACTTGCAACAAAAATATTAGGGAAATTAGGTCCTCGCAACACTTATGTTCTCTCTGGACTTATCTTTACCCTAGGCACTTTCATGTGCAGCATTTCTTCATCTATGCCATTATTTTTAATAGGACGTTTTATTCAAGGATTTGGAAGTGGTTCTTTGTTATCCTTATCCTATTCCATGGTACGTATTGTTTTCAGTCCATCTTTATGGTCACACGCATTAAGTGTCATCTCTGGAATGTGGGGAATATCAACCTTGTTAGGACCAGCAATCGGAGGAATTTCTGTATATTATGGCATGTGGAGAGCATCTTTTTGGATCATTGGTGCATTAGCTATATTATTCTCACTCATAGCCTTTAAATTTTTACCCCAAAAGAATGAAAATTATATTCCAACAACCCCTCTCCCTCTGCTCCAGCTTCTCACACTCACCTTATTGATTTTTATCATTTCTGTTGGAGGAGCTATGGACACAACAATGGCCAAAATTTGCGGATTAGTTATCGGACTTAGTCTCCTCTTTGTCCTAGCAAAGATCGAATCATCTACCCTTCATCCTATGTTGCCACGCAAATCCTTTTCTTTTTCTTCTGAAATTTTTCCTGTTTACGCATTAATACTCGTTATGACGACAGTCGTATATAGTATGGAGCTTTATTTCCCACTTTTTCTTCAAGAGCTTCATGGACAAACTCCACTTCTTGCTGGTTACATAGCAGCACTTATGAGCCTAGGATGGACATGTGGAGCCCTCTCAAGTGCTGGTGTATCGGCAAAAAAAATTCGCAACATCATTATATACTCCCCCCTATTAAAACTATTAGGCATAGCTATTCTTTTATGGCTCATTCCAACAAAAGTTTCCACACTTGAATATATTTTTATGATCTGCTTAGCACTGTTTTCTATTGGAATCAGTGCGGGCATAGCATGGCCACATTTGCTCACAAGGATCTTACAATGTGCAAATGATGAAGATGCTCTCCGTGCCAGTGAATCCCTTACCTCTGTACAACTATTTTCAGCGGCCTTAAGTGCAACTCTAGCAGGAGTCATCACCAATCTTGCTGGCCTCTTTAATCCTGGAGGAACAATAGGAATGATCTTAGCAGCAAAAACTCTTCTTATAGTGCTCATGGGTCTTTTATTTTGTCTTGCTATTCCATTAGCACTGCGCATTTCTTACTGCATATTAAAAAACCCAACAGGACATTCCAATAACTAAAAATAAATATAAAAATTCCTTCTTCATTTAAAAAATGAAAAATATTAAGCATGCTTCTCCATATACCATGAGATGCAAAAAACCATTAATCCACACAAAGTTAGAACACTTCCTAAAACAGCTGTATATTCATAACTATAGCCCAATTTTAAAACTAATGCTCCAGATTCTGCACCAAGAGCGTTGGCAATATTAAAAGCAGACTGCATTAATGCTCCTGCCAAAATCTGTCCCTGTAGTGCAACATCCATAATTTTTGTTTGTATAGAAGGCATAGCAGCAAAAGAAGTTCCAACAAAAAAGCATCCTATTGCCGCTGTTAACGGAGCATAGGATAAAAAGAAAAAAAGAAAAAAAACAAATACGCTCCAAAGCATAGAAAAAAATATCATCGGCGAAATACCAATTTTAACGGCTAATTTAGGCCCCAAGAGATTTCCTACCACCATACCCAATCCAACTAAAGGCATGATAAATGGTACCAACTCAAGTGAAACACCAGAAATATGCATTAACGTTGGCTTGATATAAGTGAAAACAGAAAATAATCCTGACGCTCCCACCGAAACCATCAACAAAAGAAACCACACCTGCTTTTGCTTTAATGCACCCATTTCTTGCAAAGGATTCGTTTTTGGAAAAATTGAATCACAAGGAAAAAAATTCCAAATAAGCAAGCTACACAATAAAGCAATCATACCCACAAGGATAAAAGCAATCTGCCAACCAATAAGTTGACCAATCCAAGTAGCACTGGGTGCTCCCAAAACGGTTGCAATTGTTAAGCCGAGCATAACATATCCAACAGCTTTAGAACGTTCTTTCATTTCGACCATTGAAGAGGCAACCATAGCCGCAAGTCCAAAGTAGATTCCATGGGGAAGTCCACTGAGAAAGCGTAATACGACTAATATGCTAAAATCAGAAAAAAAGGCACTAGCGATATTTGCTAAAGCATAAAAAAGCATCAATCCTATCAAAACAGTTTTGCGTGATACCTGAGCTGTTGCCACAGCTAAAAGAGGTGCTCCAATCACAACTCCTAATGCATAAGCAGAAATATATTGACCAGCGGTAGGAATATCAACATAGGAACTTCGTGCCATCTCTGGTAGTAGCCCCATTGCGACAAACTCTGCAGTACCAATAGCAAAACTCCCCACAGCAAGAGCTAAAATTATTAAACGCCGTATTCTCGAATCAATTCCCAATGCAAGAACCTTTTGTTGATAAAAATCCTTCATATCATCACTTCTGGATAGGAGTTTTAACTGTAGATATCTGTAATACACACAAACAAAAATTCAAAACATTGTTATACGCATGCCCAATAGTCCCTAATAAAATTTTAGAAATATTTTGATATATAAAGCATTTTATGAAGCTTTAAGTAAGATTCTTTAATGAAAAACCTTTGAAAACCTCAAGGTCACAGACGTATTTACCTATTTTTATCAGATCTGCCAGATAATAAACTTTACCTCCTCTTTTCAGTCATTGTAATTTTACAATGAAAGCTTTATTTTGCAACAACATACTATATCCTATAAATAATTCTAAAATTTGCTGAAGAATGCATTTCAACAAGTGAATAATATCTCATCATTATTTTGATACAAAGATAAAACGTCTCCCCTAAAATTATTGTTGCTTTATTTTTGCTACCTGAATACAGCCCCTCCAAATCGATAAGTTATAATTTCAACTTTATGCCATTTTTATAAATTATTATAAATTTTTTTAAAAATTCTCATGATAATAGTGCTTGGTTTCTAGATTTATTAAATACCCTCTTTTAGGCATCTTTAGCCCTCCCTCATCTAACAGAGGAATCGCATCAGATATCTAACTCACTATCTGTAAATTAAAATATTCACATAAATATATTATGATTATTTTCAGATAAATTCTATAAACAAAGCAAAAAACAAATATAACAAATTTTGTATAAGTATATTTATTGATATTTTATAAATATGACAATTATCGTGATTAATATTTAATTTATTATAACATTATATCTATAGTTTTATAATATTAATAATATTACATAAATATATTTTAAAGAATATTTATATATGAAAAATTAAAAAATAAAATTACAACATTTAAAATGTTGTAATTTTATTTTAACTTTATTTTAATTTTCTAAAAATTTATCTGTTCGATTGTATATAATCCATTCTTTAACTTTAGTAATAAAAAATACCAAGTAGCTTATAAAAGTACAATTTTCATACTTCTTTAAGAGTTCGCTAACGCCTCATTAACATTGTTGCTGTAAACAGTCATCAGAAACAGAAAAACTGTTTTTCTCCGGATCAGGTAGCGCGTACCGGAGTAACAGTTTCTGTTTTATATAGTACTTAGAAAGAGAATATATGCCCTATAAAACCGCACTGTTATATCTTAAGATAGTGGATTTTATAATTTTGGAAGATATTTCTAATTTCATATTTTTAGCTAAATTTGTAAGTGCGAGAATAAATTCAATAAAAAAATGAGGTGCTATATTACGATTAATATTTTAGCGTCCTTGTGTCCATAAAGCACGCGCTTCAGCGCAAAAATCAGCATAACAACCTTCCTCAATGGCATCACGAATTCCCTGCATAAGTTGTTGATAATAAAAAAGATTATTCCAAGTCAACAACATCCCCCCAAGAGATTCACCAGATTTGATCAAATGATGCAAATAAGCACAACTATAATCACGTGCTGCTGGACAAAGTGACTGTGGATCAAGAGGATGGGGATCTTCTGCATAACGCGCATTACGCAAATTAATTCTACCAAAGCGTGTAAAAGCTAAACCATGACGTCCTGCACGCGTCGGCATAACACAATCAAACATATCAATACCACGAGCAACACTTTGTAAAATATCATCAGGTGTCCCTACTCCCATAAGATAGCGCGGTTTATCCTCTGGCAAAATCGGACAAGTAGTATCCAACACTGCTGTCATAACACTCTGCGGCTCACCAACAGCAAGCCCTCCAATAGCATAACCTTTTAAATCCATTTCTTTTAATGCTTGAGCAGAACGTTCACGCAGTTTCATATTATCACCCCCTTGAACAATCCCAAACAATGCTTTATCTGGCTGATCCCCAAAAGCTGTTTTACAACGCTGCGCCCACCGCAATGAAAGTTCCATAGCTTCTTCCATCTCTTTTTCAGTGGCAGGTAATGCAATACATTGATCCAACTGCATCTGGATATCCGCATCAAGAAGCCCTTGAATTTCGATAGAACGCTCTGGACTCATTTCATAGTAAGCGCCATTAATGTAAGAGCGAAAAATCACACCTTGTTCAGTAATTTTACGGATTCCCTCCAGCGACATCACCTGAAAGCCTCCAGAATCAGTTAAAATAGGTCCGCTCCAGCGTGAAAACTCGTGTAATCCTCCCAAACGTGCAACACGTTCAGCTCCTGGACGTAACATTAAATGATAAGTATTTCCCAAAATGATATCTGCTCCAAGATCACGTATTTGATCCATATACATAGCTTTAACGGTTCCTGCCGTCCCAACTGGCATAAATGCGGGTGTACGAACGCATCCTCGCCCCGTTATAATTTCGCCTCGACGTGCACATCCATCTTGAGCAATTTTTCTATAATGAAATGTCTTTATCATCATTCTCGTCTTCTTGATTCCATCAATGCATATCTCTATAGAAAGAGAAAGAATACCTCCCTTACGAGCATTGTCATAAGCTTTATGAATTAATTCTTGATTCGCTTAATATTGTAACCAGCATAAAAAATTAAACGAGATAAAAGAGCATTTGTTATGAAGAAATCACCATAATAAAGAAATAATCTAGCTCCAGAAAAATAGCAAAATCTTTAAATATCATGCCTCAAAATACCTACGTTTAACACACTAAAGCCTTAATAGAACTGCAAAATTATTATCTCAATAATCTCATCTTTACGTACTTTCATAAGTAATCATTTCGTACGAATAGAAGAAAATTCTGAAAATATTATACAACTTCCAATATTCTTCACTTTTACAGATAAAAAATTTTCATCTATCGGGCACCGAGAGCCTTACGCTTAATAAAAGTGCAAATGCATATTATCATTTATCCGTTCACAACATTGAGATAGCCCTTGAGATAATTCATAAAAGGGAGCTTTTTCCAATAGTTTTTCCCCACGCCAATCTCATTTGTGACGAGCAAAAGGGATGATTTTGATTAATTCAACCGCATAAATAATCTGTAAGAGACCCCTACCGTGAAAAAAGAAAGGCTTACAAACCGACACTTGTAGAAAATTCACCCTTTAGGATGGAGAAGAAGTCAATATAAGAGAAATTGAAATAAGAAAATCTTACAATATTCAAAGCGCTCTTTCAATGGACAAAATAATAATTTATCCGTTATAAATCAATGTACTAATCTAGAAAGAAACCTATCTCTAAAGTTATTTAGATATAACTTCATAAAACACAAGCCTAGAGATTACATCTTTGCTCCATTGTAATTGCAAATAAAAAAATCATGATTTCATTTTCATTATCTTGCGCAATATATTCATATAATATGGCGTTAAAATGCTCTCCAGATTGTACAAGACAACCAACATCACAAATGTAATACTCTATTTTAAAACCTTACCTTGTATCATCCACATTGATAGATTCATCAAAATTTTTTAAAAAGCACAAGCATGAAAAAATAATTCATTCAATCTAACAGGAAAAATCCTTAATTAAACTGTAAGATCATTACCCACATGGGATAAAAATAAAATGAACCACCTATTATGAAACGCAAAAACAATTTTAAAAAACGACGAACCCTATAAATAGTAAGTACAATAAAATAGGCTATTCATACTCAAATTACATCGAACAAACCGTATTAAGATGTAAAAGCCAAACTTTGATAGAATATCCTATTAACGACAATATTTAGAAACAGCATCAATACATTGATTTATAATAATAATTCATTTCTATATGTTGAATGAAGGGATAGCTTCTCTTATTGTAAATCTGTATATATTAAAATAACTAAAATCATTTTCTTGCACATCACAAGAGAGATTAACGTGTAAATAAAAACACTAAAAAAAAGCACTTTTTTAAGATTCTCACATACTGTAGCTTATCATCGGGTTTTGCATCAATTTATTTTTTTCAAATGATTTTTAAGGGGCTCTCAAAGGGTCTTCAAAGGCGGTTTTCTGGGATTTCACAGACTTTTTAAAAATCTTCAAAGGATTTTAAAAGATCTTTCAAAGCCTTTTATCATTTTTGCTCCAAAATTCCAAATTTCGTTATTTTTAGCTCTTTTTGGCAATTTCAAGTGTCAAAATCCATTTTGACAAAATACGCATTTAATGCTAAATTTTATACATAAAATAGTAAATTATCACGCATTCCTAACTAATCCCACCTCTTCCCACTTACTGCGAAACTTACTGTCAAACTACACATACCAAAGGCTCTGTTATAACATTGGAGGCTGAAAAAAGCATATGATGATACTGGCTTGCTCCTTCACAAGCATAAAGATGAGGGAGTTTAAATGAATGTTGGAATAGACTGAGAGATGTTTCTTTAAAAAAGCGCGTAAATGCGCAACTCTATTTGGGACGCTCTATTCCACGTAATGAGTGTTCCTCTTATTAAAAAACAAGAGGAACCAAAGCATAAGGCAATGCGTCATCTTCATTATTTAAAAGACATTGCTTTAGATACTTTTGAAAAAGTAAAGCTGAATTAAAAAGGAGAGAGCAAGATGAGCCTTTTATTTTCATCTTTACGTCTTCCACCCAATTGAGCTGTCTCTTCGTTCGAGAAAACACCCAAACAAATTACAACCTTTCCCCAATACAGCAAACAAAATTCTCTAAATCCATAAATTAAAAGAAACTTGGTAGAAAGAATAAAGGCATAGCAGCTGAACTCTGTTAGGAATTTAAGCTGTAATCACTGATCACCACCCTATATCAGATAGGAGAATTTTCTCTTAGCAACTTACAATTGAAACCAGTATAATTTATACTATTCTACATCCGCAGCAATAATGGCTTTGGTAATTGAATCTGGGTCTGCAACAGGTTCACCACGTTTAATTTTATCAACATTTTCCATACCTTCAACAACCTGCCCCCATATGGAATATTGACGATCAAGCCACGGAGCATCTGCAAAACAAATAAAAAACTGAGAATTAGCAGAATTTGGATTCTGACTCCGTGCCATAGAAACTGTACCACGCTTATGAGAAAGATTTGAAAACTCTGCTGTTAAATTTGGTTTTTCTGCCCCCCCCATACCAGCACGTGATAAATTGAATTTTTCACCATCCTTCTTTCCAAATTGCACATCTCCAGTCTGCGCCATAAAGCCATCAATAACGCGATGAAAAATAACATTATCATAAGCACCTTCACGGACAAGTTCTTTGATACGTGCAACATGACAAGGCGCTAAATCAGCAAAAAGCTCAATAACAACTCTGCCCTTTGTTGTTTCAAGAATTAAAGTATTTTCCGGATTTTTATCCTCAATCATATGAAAAGCTCCTTTGCTTCATCTATCAACTTGTAAAGTAGCAGCATTAATAACATCTGGATTTTCTACAGATCCATTATTACTTGTGGTACCTTTTTTAATTTTATCAACAACATCCATCCCCTTTATTACTTCCCCAACAACCGTATACTGACCATTTAAAAAAGCAGCAGCATCAAAACAAATGAAGAACTGAGAATTCGCGGAATCTGGATCTTGTGAACGTGCCATCCCAACAGTACCACGCTTAAATGGCTGCTTTGAAAACTCAGCCGGTATATTGGGATAATTTGATCCCCCCATACCAACGCGTTTCAGATCAAAATCTCTACTGCCTTTTTTTCCAAATTCTACATCACCAGTTTGCGCCATAAAGCCAGGAATTACACGATGAAACACAACATTATTATAGGCCCCTTCCTCTGTTAGTTTTTTGATTTGCGCAACATGTTTTGGTGCCAAATCAGGACGCAGGCGAATAACAACATCACCGTTGTTGAGAGATAAAACAAGAAGGCTTGAATCACTCGCTGGACTAGAATTACCAGCGACAGCGGACAATGAAAAAAAACAAAACACACATATCAAAACAGCAAAAATTCTACGAGACACACTTATTCTCCTCTAAAGACTGGAATTTCGAGCGCAAAGCTTGTGCAACATTGGGCGGCACAAATGGTGTCACATCACCTCCCATAGAGGCAATTTGACGTACCAATGTAGACGTTATCGCACGCCCAGAAACACTTGCGGGCAAAAAAACAGTTTGCAATTCAGGAGCCAGAATGCCATTCATCCCTGCCATTTGCATTTCATAATCAAGATCAGTACCATCACGTAATCCGCGAACGAGAAATGAAGCACCAACTTCACGTGCCTTGTCAATGAGAAGGTTATTAAATGAAAGAACCTGCAACCGATTAGAATCTGCACCGAAAAAGTCTTTCCCTACTTGGGTAATAAAACCAACACGCTCTTCAAAGCTAAAGAGTGCTTTTTTGTCACCCTGTATACCTATAGCGACGACCACCTTATTAGCTAACACAAAACACCCTTTTAAAACATCAAGATGACCGTTTGTAAGAGGATCAAACGAACCTGCGTAAAGAGCAATTTTCATGATTTTACTCCTTCCTCTTAAAAATTACTTTTCTTCGCTCATATCAATCGTATCAGAATGCTTCTCACCTTCATCATCCAATGAACTCGTATCATCTTCAGGCTCAGAAATACGTTCAACCGATACGACTCTTTCACCTTTGGCTGTATTAAAAATTGTGACTCCCTTAGTTGAGCGCCCAGCAGTACGAATTCCCTCAACAGGGACACGAATAAGCTGCCCCCCATCTGACACCAACATAATTTGGTCTTGCGCCTTCACCGGAAAAGCCGCTACTAATTTACCAATTTCAGCTGTTTTAGATGGATCTGTTGCACGAATCCCTTTTCCACCACGCCCCGAAATCCGGAACTCATAGGAAGAAGAACGTTTACCATAACCAAATTCACTCACTGTTAAAAGCATTTGTTCACGTGCATGAAGTTCTGCATAACGTTCATCTGTTAACTCTGTTTCAACACCCCCATCTTCATCATCCAGAATGACAATATCTTCAACATCAGCATCTGCACCAGCAGCACGCCGCTCATTCATGACACGTTTAATATAAGCAGAACGTTCAATGGACGTTGCCTCGACATGCTCTAAAATTGTCATTGAAATGACTTTATCGCCTTTAGCCAAATTGATACCACGAACTCCCACAGAATTACGCCCCGCAAAGACACGCACATCAACAACTGGAAAACGGATACACTGTCCATTCGCTGTTGTTAGAACGACATCGTGATGTTCTGTACAAGTTTCGACAGAAAGAATTTCATCTTCCTCATCAAGTTTCATTGCAATTTTACCATTACGGTTAACCTGAACAAAATCTGACAACTTATTACGACGCACAGTTCCACGTGTTGTCGCAAACATGACATCCAATGCGCTCCAGCTTGCTTCATCTTCAGGCAAAGGCATAATTGTCGTAATGCGTTCACCTTGTTGTAAGGGAAGCATATTGATCAAAGCCCGCCCACGTGATTGCGGTGTACCTAGCGGTAAACGCCAAACTTTCTCCTTATAAACAATCCCACGTGATGAAAAGAAAAGAACCGGAGTATGCGTATTGGCGACAAACAACCGTGTTACAAAATCCTCATCCTTCGTGGACATACCAGAACGCCCTTTACCACCACGACGTTGCGCACGATAGGTATTAAGAGGTACGCGCTTAATATAGCCACTATGGCTCACCGTTACGACCATATCCTCTGGCGCGATCAGATCTTCACTCTCCATCTCAGCGCTACCAAAACCAAATACGGTACGTCGCGGTGTTGCAAATTCCTCACGCAGAGCACTCAACTCGTCCTTAACAATACCCATAATGCGTACGCGCGATGCTAAGATATCAAGATAATCAGCAATATCCACACCAATTTTATTCAATTCATCAGCGATTTCATCACGTCCAAGGGCTGTCAATCGTTGCAAACGCAATTCTAAAATAGCACGTGCTTGTTCTTCAGAGAGATTATAAGTACCATCCTCGTGGATAATATGACGAGGATCATCAATAAGTTTAATCAAAGGCGCGACATCCATCGCTGGCCAACGTCGTTCCATTAATTGTGTACGTGCTGTATGTGGATCAGGAGCTTTGCGAATAAGCGCTATAATTTCATCAATATTGGCAACTGCAAGGGCAAGACCAACCAAAACATGGGCCCGCTCACGCGCTTTACGCAAAAGATATTTTGTTCGCCGACTGACAACTTCTTCCCGAAAAGAAACAAATGCACGAAGCATATCAAGCAACGTCATTTGTTCGGGTTTTCCCCCATTCAACGCAACCATATTACAACCAAAGGAAGTTTGCAGCGGCGTATAACGATATAATTGATTTAAAACAACTTCCGCAACAACATCTTTTTTCAACTCAATAACAACGCGATATCCATCACGATCCGATTCGTCACGTAAATCAGAGATTCCCTCAATGCGTTTATCGCGCACCAATTCGGCCATTTTCTCAATCATTGTGGCCTTATTAACTTGATAAGGGATCTCACTCACAATAATTGCCTGCCGACCACTACGAATTTCTTCAATATCAACTTTAGCACGCATAATAATTGAACCCCGCCCTGTTTCATAAGCTGAACGGACACCAGAGTGGCCAAGGATAATACCCCCTGTAGGAAAATCCGGACCAGGAATAATTTCAATTATTTTATCGAGTGTGATATCAGGATTATCAATCAAAGCAATACAACCATCAACGACTTCACCAAGATTATGGGGAGGAATATTGGTTGCCATTCCCACAGCAATTCCCCCTGACCCATTAACCAAAAGATTGGGAAAACGTGCTGGCAAGACAACCGGTTCACGCTCACGCCCATCGTAATTATCCTGAAAATCAACAGTATCTTTATCAATATCAGCTAAAAGTTCTTCTGAAACTTTTTCTAAACGACACTCAGTATAGCGCATAGCTGCAGGTGGATCACCATCAACGGAACCAAAATTCCCCTGACCATCAATCAATGGATTTCTCAAAGAGAAGTCCTGCGCCATACGCACCAAAGCATCATAAATTGAAGCATCACCATGAGGATGGAATTTTCCCATAACCTCACCAACAACACCAGCAGATTTACGATACGACTTATTGAAAGAAAGCCCCATCTCATTCATAGCATGAAGGATACGTCGATGAACAGGCTTAAGACCATCACGGACATCAGGGAGTGCACGCGAAACAATCACGCTCATCGCATAATCGAGATAGGAGCGTTGCATTTCATCAATAATACTGATTGGTTCAATACCGGTCAGCACATCACGTTCTGGGTGTGGAGTAAGATCGGTCACAATTTAAAAACTTTCAAAAAAGAATCATTTCACTTTATTTATATCGGTTTATATCGAAAAATACACAAAAATGCTAATTTCTCTCCCATAACAAAAAAGAAATTTAACAATATTTTTCAAGATGTTATTAATTTATATTTTAAATTACCAATAATAATTAACAACTTTCACTTTGCTAAACTTCAAAAATCTAAAACAAACAAACCATAAAGCAATCATAATACTGCAACTTTAAAGCCTCTTAAAAAGGAACATCATCATCTAATTTGTGTGAAAAACTTTCTCCTAATTGGTTATTATTTTGACCAAAAGTATTTCTTTGATTTGAACTACTATTAGCAAAGTCACCACTGTAACTCCCCCCTTGACTTGCTCCCTGCTCTCCACCCGCTGCTCCGCGCCCATCAAGCATTTGTAATTCACCACGGTATTTTTGCAAAACAACCTCTGTCGTATAACGGTCATTTCCATTTTGATCTTGCCATTTTCGTGTCTGTAACTGCCCCTCAATATAAATTTTGCTCCCCTTTTTTAAATATTGCTCTGCAACTTTGACAAGGTTTTCATTAAAAATAACAATACTATGCCACTCAGTGCGTTCTTTTCGCTCATTTGTATTCCGATCGCGCCAACTTTCTGAAGTAGCAATACGCAGATTTGCCACTTGATCACCAGAATTCAAACGGCGGATTTCAGGGTCCGCACCAAGATTACCAATTAAAATAACTTTATTAAGGCTACCAGCCATCGCATAAACTCCAAAATTTTAATTTGTAAAATACTCTGTTCTATAACAGTTATAACCATCTTGACCTTCAATTTACATGTCGCAATTGACCATCAATATAGGTATTGCTATCCTTTACCAATATTGTATTCAGTGTAATTATAACAAAAGATGATAAAAACGCATAGTTTATTCCACCACGAGAGAATAAAAAGCTGCTTATTTGTATTTTTTTCACAAAACTTATACCTTCCTTTTGCATTAAAGCAGTTAAACACATTGTAATTCTAAAAAAACAGTTTTATTCCATTTTAGGTGCTCAATTTTTGCCACATATGCCAAGGATAAAGTATGACTCATCAAAAATATATCTCCATTCGCGGTGCACGTGAGCATAACCTTAAAAATATTGATCTCGATCTGCCTCGTGATAAACTCATTGTTATAACAGGACTTTCTGGATCAGGGAAATCATCCTTAGCGTTTGATACAATTTACGCTGAAGGACAACGTCGCTATGTCGAAAGCCTTTCAGCCTATGCACGCCAATTTTTGGAAGTCATGCAAAAACCCGATGTCGACCGCATAGACGGTCTCTCTCCCGCTATCTCCATTGAACAAAAAACAACCAGTCGCAATCCTCGTTCAACGGTAGGTACCGTTACTGAAATCCACGATTACATGCGTCTTCTCTTTGCCCGTATTGGCATTCCTCATTCTCCTGTGACAGGACTTCCTATTGAAAGCCAGACAGTAAGCCAAATGGTGGATCAAATTATGTCCTTACCAGAAGGAACGCGAATTTTTATTATGGCCCCTTTGGTGCGAGGACGAAAGGGAGAATATAAAAAAGAGCTAACAGAACTTTTAAAAAGAGGATTTCAACGCGCTAAAGTTGATGGAAAATTCTATGAAATCGCTGATATTCCACCTCTTGATAAAAAATATAAACACGACATCGATGTCGTGGTAGACCGCATTGTTGTACAAAAGGATATCACCTCTCGTTTAGCTGATAGTATAGAAACCTGTTTACAGCTAGCAAATGGGCTTGCCATTGCTGAAATGGCAGACCAACCCTTAGCACAAAAAGAAACGACAAAGGAATCTGCTCATAAATCAAAAAATGATACACACAAACGGCTCATTTTTTCAGAAAAGTTTTCCTGCCCTGTATCGGGTTTTTCTATTCCTGAAATTGAACCACGCCTTTTTTCGTTCAATAATCCTTTTGGCGCCTGTCCTCTCTGCGATGGACTGGGCATAAAAAAAGCAATGGATCCACTGAAAATTGTGCCCAATAAAAATCTTACCCTCAAGAATGGCGCCATTGCCCCTTGGGCTAAATCAGATTCACTTTACTATAAACAAACCTTAGAAGCATTAGGAAAAGCTTACGGTTTCAAACTCACAGATCAATGGTGTGAACTCTCTAATGAAGCACAACAGGCTATTCTTTACGGTACAAAAAGAGATGAAATTTCTTTTATCTATAAAAATAATTCTGGTTCGCATAAAACGACCCAACCTTTTGAAGGAATCATCCCTAATATGGAGAGACGCTGGAAAGAAACCGATTCTGCTTGGTCTCGAGAAGAAATCGAACGTTATATGTCTTCTTCGCCCTGTCCGGCTTGTCACGGTTATCGTTTAAAACCAGAGGCACTTGCTGTAAAAATCAACGGAATGCATATTGGGCAAATATCAGATCTTTCCATCTCACAAGCAGATGATTGGTTTGCCAATGTTCATCAATATCTCACAGAAAAACAACGTAATATCGCCGTACGTATTTTAAAAGAAATTCGTGAACGTTTGGCTTTTTTAAATCATGTAGGATTGGAATATCTTACCTTGTCTCGAAATTCAGGAACGCTTTCAGGGGGAGAAAGCCAACGTATTCGATTAGCATCTCAAATTGGTTCTGGTCTTACAGGCGTTCTTTATATTTTAGATGAACCATCTATCGGTTTACACCAACGCGATAATGAACGCCTTTTGGAAATGCTGCAGCATTTGCGCAATCTTGGCAATACAGTTATTGTCGTTGAACATGATGAAGATGCTATTCTCACGGCAGACTATGTTGTCGATATGGGGCCGGCCGCGGGCGTTCATGGTGGAAAAATCGTAGCACAAGGAACACCGCAGGAAATTATAGAAAATTCAGCCTCTCTCACAGGCCAATACCTTTCAGGAAAAATGGCTGTTAGAATGCCAACAGAACGGCGTAAAATATCAAAATCGAAAACACTTAAAATCATCGGTGCCAAAGGCAATAACCTCAAAAATATCAATGCGAACATCCCTCTTGGAACCTTCACATGCATAACTGGTGTTTCTGGAGGAGGAAAGTCAACATTTCTTATTGAAACGCTTTTCAAAGCAGCATCACATCATATCATGGGCTCTCATCACAGCCCTGCCAGCTATGACAAAATTGAAGGACTAGAATTTCTTGATAAAGTCATTGATATCAACCAGTCCCCTATTGGACGCACCCCACGCTCTAATCCCGCAACCTATACAGGTGCTTTTACACCGATTCGTGAGTGGTTTGCCGATCTTCCAGAATCAAAAGCCCGCGGTTACAAAGCTGGGCGTTTTTCATTTAATGTTAAAGGAGGACGTTGCGAAACATGTCAAGGTGATGGAGTCATCAAAATTGAAATGCATTTTTTACCTGATGTCTATGTTACTTGCGATGTCTGTAAAGGAAAACGCTATAATCGAGAAACACTAGAAATAAAATTCAAAGGACAGTCTATAGCCGATATTTTGGATATGACAATTGAAAAGGCAGAAGAATTTTTCCAAGCTATTCCCGCTATTCATAATAAAATGGAAACTCTCATTAAAGTAGGATTGGGTTACATAAAAGTAGGACAGCAAGCAACCACACTTTCTGGTGGGGAAGCACAACGTGTAAAACTTGCGAAAGAACTTTCTCGTAAAACAACGGGACGTACACTCTATATTTTGGATGAACCGACAACAGGTTTACATTTTCATGATATTTCCAAACTTCTTGAAGTGCTTCACGAACTAGTCGAGCAAGGCAACACAGTCATCGTCATTGAACATAACCTTGATGTTATAAAAACAGCCGACTGGATTATTGATTTAGGACCAGAAGGTGGAGATCGCGGTGGAGAAATCGTTGCAATTGGACGCCCTGAAGACATTATTAAAATTCCCGCTTCCTATACAGGAAAATTTCTAAAAGATGTTTTACTGCGCCCATCCCTCTATAATTCCAATTCTTAAAAATGCTTCCCCTTAAAAATACAGCATACGAACAAAGCCTGTACTTTTATTGTTACCTGTAAACCAACACCTAATTCCAGTGGTGCAACATGTTGGAAGCAAAGACTAAAAACAATTTAGCGCTTTATAAGCTGTTTTATTTTAGTTTTTGTATTGTCAAATAGCGGCAAACATATTGCATAGCTCTATTGGGTGTAATCTCTGAAACGAGAAGACAACCTAATTTTGAAAGGATATGAAGTTTTAAGGGTATAAACCAGTTTCCATCTTTACCCTCCCCTTTTAATTCATCTTTACGATTTTCAAAAACATCTACAGCAATATTTTAAAAAGAATGAAGATTGCGCATTGCTTCACGCTTTTGTTTATCGCATTCTTTAATGAGATCTCGCTCCTCACGAAAAACAAAACGCCCCAAATAGAATATATTTGCGTTGCCAATTCACACGCTTGTTTTTAAAAATATTTTTCAACACTCCCAAATCCAGTTCACGACATCACCTGAGAATGGTAAATTAATTATTATACACCACTATCTTTGTGCTTTTAAGCAAGTGCAAACTAACACCTTCATTTCCAATATTTGCGCTCTCCCCTAATCTCTAATATTGTAATAACCTTTGGTTATCGAGAGCTTTCATAAAAAGCATTTATATTCCTTTTTCAAATGTTTTTATCCACACACTCATATCTCTTGATATACAAGGATATAACTTTGATGAGACGATCTAAAATGAGAAAATCTTACGCTATTAGAATTCCTCATGCCATATAGAAAACGTCTAATTATCCTTATAAGTCAATGCATTATCCCCCAAAAAGGAAGCAAACTCTCTTAATGATATTATTTTGATTCGCTTATAAGGATTATAAGTTTTTTCCAAAACAATAATATTTCACTTTAATTTTACAAAAGAAGCGCCTCTCCAAGAATATATAGTATCATCATTTCCGACTTTTTGTGCACAAAGTATCTGTTGGACATCTTACAGTTGTCAATATAATGTGATGCAGTCTAAAAAGACAAAATAACGTTGGAGATAATTTCAGCATGAAAAAAATTGAAGCCATTATAAAACCTTTCAAACTTGATGAAGTGAAAGAAGCGCTTCAAAAAATTGGGTTACATGGTATTACAGTAACAGAAGCGAAAGGTTTTGGTCGTCAAAGGGAACATACAGAACTTTATCGTGGGACGAAATATGTTGTTGACTTTCTCCCTAAAGTAAAAATTGAAATTGTCGTGTCCGATGACAAACTGGAACAAACTGTTGATGCAATACGTAAAGCAGCCCAAACTAAACATATAGGAGATGGAAAAATATTTGTCTTTTCCATTGATGATGCCATTCGTATAGGGACTGACGAAACTGGGATCGATGCCCTTTAATAGATAACGAAAAAATTAGTCTTTTTATCCACCTCAACGCCACATTAAGGAAATTGAATATGACAACCGCATCAGATATTATCAAACAGATTGCAGACAACGAAATCCGTTTTGTTGATTTACGTTTTACTGATCCACGAGGAAAATTGCATCACATCACAATGGATATCGCAGAAATCAGCGAGGATACTTTTAGTGATGGTGTTATGTTTGATGGCTCTTCAATTGCTGGTTGGAAAACAATTAATGAATCTGACATGGTTTTAATGCCAGATCCAGCAACAGCACATATTGATCCTTTTTTTGCTCAATCTACTTTGGTCATATTTTGTGACGTACTTGACCCTGTCTCTGGTGAATTTTATCGTAGAGATCCTCGTTCTATCGCCAAAAGGGCTGAGGTTTATATGAAATCTTTAAACATTGGAGATACAATCAATGTGGGTCCAGAAGCAGAGTTTTTTATCTTTGATGATGTGCGCTATAAAACGGACCCTTACAACACAGGGTTTAAACTCGATTCAAGTGAACTTCCCTCCAATGATGATACGGAATATGAAACAGGAAATCTAGGGCATCGCCCACGTATAAAGGGAGGCTACCTTCCTGTTCCGCCAATTGATTCTTGCCAAGATATGCGTTCTGAAATGCTCACAGCACTCAAAGATATGGGTGTACAGGTCGAAAAACACCATCACGAAGTAGCAGCGGGCCAACATGAATTGGGTATTCGTTTTGATACACTTGTTCGCGAGGCTGACAAGATGCAAATTTTTAAATATGTTGTACATCAAATAGCAAACAGTTATGGGAAAACAGCAACCTTCATGCCAAAACCAGTTTTTGGTGATAACGGCTCTGGAATGCATGTCCACATTTCCATTTGGAAAGATGGCAAACCCATTTTTGCAGGAAATGAATATGCTGGACTATCAGAAACCTGTCTGTTTTTTATCGGTGGTGTTATTAAGCACGCAAAAGCAATAAATGCTTTTACCAACCCATCCACAAACTCCTATAAACGTTTGGTTCCTGGTTATGAAGCTCCTGTTCTTCTTGCCTATTCAGCACGTAATCGTTCTGCATCTTGCCGTATTCCAATGAGCTCCTCACCAAATTCAAAACGCGTAGAAGTTCGTTTTCCAGACCCAACAGCAAATCCCTATTTGGCATTTGCAGCCCTTTTAATGGCTGGTCTTGACGGTATCAAAAACAAAATTCATCCCGGACATGCTATGGATAAAGATCTTTATGATCTTCCCTTAAAGGAACTTAAAGAAATCCCTACTGTTTCAGGAAGCCTGCGTGAAGCGCTTGAAGCACTTGACAAAGATCGTGGCTTTCTTAAAGCTGGCGACGTTTTTGATGATGATCAGATTAATTCCTTCATTCAAGTAAAGATGCAAGAAGTCTTGCGTTACGAAACAACACCCCATCCTGTTGAATTTGATATGTACTATTCTGTTTAAACAATTAATACGCATTCTTTTGATTTTAAAAATGGAGGCAAAAGCCTCCATTTTTGTGGATATTCGTCTCATGCAAAAGCGCAAGAGGCTTTTTGCTCATCCGCTTTTCCTTTATAATGTGTTGAATCTCTTCAAATGAATTAACAAAGGTTTCTAATGCCGCGAATTTGTTTTCTCGTTCCCGTTCTTTTATGCATTGTCTTTATCACATCAACAACTAAAGCACATACAATAACCAACCAAAAGCTTACAACTCTTGAGAAAGCAACATCTGCTTATAGTAAAGCACTTAAAAATGCCGATGCAAATGCCATCTTAAATGCTATTCCTCCCCAAATCATCAACCGCTTAACCGCCAAAAAAAATCTTAATCAATCACAATTTCTACAAATTATGAAAAGCCAAATAGAACGGTTGGCAGAAAGTTACAAGATTGAAACAATCAACATTGATCAAAAACAAAAACGTGAAGGGACACTTGATAATGGCATTCCTTATTTTGTTATACCCGTGGAGCTTGTAACCGCAACAAATGCTGGAAAAAAATGCTCTATTCAAACTGAAATTATTGCCCTCCTTCACGATAATGAATGGTATTTTATCCGTGGTAATGACGAAGCAATCTTAAACATAACCAATGAAATATTTCCTGGACTTGAAAAAGTAAAAATCAATCCTCTCAAAATCACAAAAATAATGTAACAGCAAAAACAACACATTGATTTATAAATGAATTAGAAAGCTAAATATTGTAAAATTCTCTCATTTCAAATCTGTGTATATTGAATCAATAAAGACCATTTCCTTGCGCGTCAAAAACGGGGCTAGCATATGAGTAAAAACTGTACAAGAAAGAACTAAAAATGCCTCTTATGAACCCTCTCAAATACCAAGGACTGTTCGCAACACCTACGAGCTGGTAAAGTGTATGATGGTACTGGCTTGCTTCTTCACAAGCGTAAAGATGGTGGTGTTCAATGGCTTTATCGTTATACCATTCATGGTTGTCACCGTGAAATGGGCTTGGGTACTCTTTGAGAGATGTTTCTTTAAAAAGCCCAAGGAAATAAAGAAATCTTATAAACATACTGTAGCAATTGTAACCGCAGCATTAAATTCAACTTTTTTATGAGCACGGCGTGCTATTGTTTCTTTATCCGTTCCCCATTGTTCCATCATCCAATCTTCATCTAAATGGGCAATAGACCATGCATGATCAGCATCAATCTTTCCCGCAGCAACAGCAAGAGCAATGAGAGCAGACCCTGTTAAGGTCGTCATCATATGAAGTGCAGCAAGCATATAAGGAGATTCAACTCTACGTAAATAATTACTGACTGCTTGAAGTGCTTCTGGTGATTGTTCCACATGCATTAGCCCTTCTGTCAAATAAAATCGCGCCCCCAATTTTTCTTCTGCCCAATCTAATAAAGGATCCCATTGTTCAGATTGTTTTTGCACCAACTCTTTAGGTGTCTGCGCACGATAAAAGATCATATCACATGCAACGAAACGCAATAAATCTTCAAACACAGCCTGCATATCATCAGCGACACCATCAATAACTGTGTTAACCAAACGCGTCATCGGCATTTTTACCGGATCAACAACGTGCTGTTGACTCTCAAATTCTTGAGCAACGAATTCAGCAAATACTTGTGTTGGCACATGAAAATGACGCCTTGCGGGCGTTTTAACAGAACGTTCATCTAATAAGATAGTAAAACCTCTTTCCTCACAAGCAATTTTCACTTGTTTATAAAATCGTTTTGGGTGTGATTGGCATGAAAGATTTTGAGTCTGTTGAACAGAAATCTTTTTATTCAATGGCATATCAAAATGATCCAAAATCTCACGCATATTGTTTACCTCTGATCTTTTCAAGAAAGAGACTATTTTTTCTAAGTTTTATATATTTTAATAAGATTTAATCCACCCTTCCCATACCTCAAAGAAGGAAAAAGATTCTTGCCAACCTCACTCTAATTTAAGAATCATATTTCATCTTTCTTTCACAAACAAGCCAATGGTGATACCTTTTCCTATATTCAATACAGTTACAACTGTAGAATATTTTTTAAAAATATTATTTTAATTAAAAAGTTAAATATATTGAATGAGATGGTAAAAGCAATCGTGTTTTAACATTCTGTTCGTTATCCACCTACAACTCGATACGAACAGCTAAAAAATACTTTTTGCAAAATTTTAAAGTAGAAAAAAGCTTATTATCCCCAAAAGAACAGTGTGCTTTACACATCATCAACCTTTGCTTCACCATTCCAATAATTCTCTAACATATCCAATAAACACCCCCTGCATAGAATCTTTTCTCCCTAATAACTCCCCTAAATAACGATATTTTATGGCAATAGGGCAATGACAAGACAAAATTATAATCGTAAATTTTCTTTTACCTATACATATGTTTTCTAAAGCACTAAATTATTTAACTTATTTTTCTTAATATACTTCACATACTGCACTAGCTTAAATTTAATTGTATAATTATAGAGTGTAGAGGTCGTGAAACCTGAAAATAATACTTTAATACACTTGGCCCTGCAGAAACTAACTGTGCAACTGTGGCTTAATAGTGGCTTGACAATCATAATCAAAATATTTTTTCCTCTGATTCAGAATCGCGTATTATCTTATATGCAACTCTTGAAGAAGCCTTTGATGAACTCGCTCAGAAAAAGGATGGTTATCTCCTAAGCTGTGCAGCTTACCCCGACTTGCATACATTTATATTCACCCGTTTAGGTGACATGCAATTATTTAATAGCTTTTCATGCCTACCCATTCTATGGTTTTAGCTAAACACAATAAATAAGGCTGATGAAATTAAAATCGTAGCGACTCGTCCTACTCCGCAATCTCTGGTAGCTCATCAATATGACAAAGTATTTGCCAACAGCAATGCTGATGCAGCCGTTCTTTGTAAGGCTGAAAAAGCCGATGCTAGTATCACAACATCGGTTGCAGCAAACCGTTATAAGCTGAATATTATGAAAAATTTTGGACAAGTGCCAATGGCTTTCTTGCTCCATTCGCTAAAGTCAGCTCATTATAAAACAATCTGAAGCTCCTCTTTCTATTGTTAACTTGGTTGACAAATTCCGTATGCGTCAAGAACGAGATGGGAGCATTAAGGAACCAACTTCGGCAGATAGTAATATGATTAATGAATTGATCACTCTACTCAATCATCATGCAGATATAATTGACGGATTATCTCCGGAACTTTTGGTGACCACTTCTGATGATCTTCATCAGTGAATGCTCAGCGGTTTAACTACCCCTCCTAAACTTGATAACACCTTGACTGCTTTCAAAGCGCCATTACCAGATGCTCCCCTATTTTTCTTGGCTCCAATGCGTGCAACAAATGGTCCCGATCCAGAAGGATTCCGACTGGAATTAGACAGGATATCGTCATGAAACGGACTATCTTGCCGACGCCTCAAAATATACAAAGGATTATGTATCACCTTTTCAATGTATAAAAATGGGAAGAGCATCAAAAGGTTTTTTAGAAGGCAATTACATTGTTTTATTCCCAAAATCTGTGCAACTGCTAAAAAAATTGACAAACAAGCATTTGCTTTGTTTGTTCAGCAAACTCTTTGATATTTACAACAAGCAAACAATTGTGAAAGCTGAAAATTTACTCGGTCGAGATAGTAAATTCCTGTTCAGTCAATTGCATAGTCGTAACTTATCTAAAGAAGACATTTACGATGTTCACTGTTTATGGGGGTATTATCATGACTATGCACATCATACTGGACCGCAACCATTAAATAAGAATCTGTATATAAAATTAAATTGGTTTACAGATCTTCTAGAAGAAATTAAAGTTAACTTAGTTACAGTGCGTATTATGCTAGAAGACTGTTCAAAGTTTTGGAAAGAAATAACTGAATTTATCCTCTTAGAACGCATATTTCGTTATCCAAAAGATTCTGATCAGCATATGACATTCGATGCTGGTATAGGGGTCTTGCTTTTTGAAATATTGATGCAGAATAAAGCATTGATTGAAACGGATCAAGGAGGTATCTTTAATTTGGAGCATCTCAAACAAGTAATAGCATTGATGATTGCAGCTATAAAGCACTTGAAGCATTAGATGATGATGCTTATTTGGCAGGAGCTAAGGATTATATCCAAGATAATCTTGGAAAACCACAGACCTCAAAGTCACGATTTAACTTTTCAACATCATCTTATGCACAGTACATTATTGGGGGATTAAATCATTGAGTTTCTTAAAAGGACGGTTATTCCTATTTACCTTTGCTATTCTAGCATTGTTTTCCATAAGTTGGTTATTATCTAAGAATTTGGTTAGCAATATACCCGTCATGCATGCGGTTGGACTTAGGTTGTTTGCCACCGCTGCCGCCTTATGGTTAATTGCACTATTTCGTGAGAAAGCCGTTTTCAGATCCCTACCATTGCTTTCCATGATACCTGCTTTTTTTATTCTCTCAGTGTTAGGATTCTCGCTGTATTTTGTATGCAGTTTTGGTGCATTAAAATCACTCAAAGCTAGTGATTTAACCATGGTGCTTGCTACTATTCCAGGGATTACTTATATATTAGGTGCATTGACAAATGTCCTTAAATTCTCATGGCTGAAGCTTAGTGGAGTGATAATTGTCAGTGTAGCAGCTGTAGCATTCAATATAAACAGTGGAGAAGGTGGATATTATAACCTGATAGGAGTAGGTCTTGCCTTAACAGCAGCACTTTCTTACTCTGCTTATGGCTTATTGTCTAAACGTTATCTTAAACATTTACCTTTGCTCACCTCACTGGCTTGGATTACAACAATTTCTGCCGCATCATTTATGCCATTATTCATTTTTGATCCTGCCCCACTCTTATATCTTAAGTTAGAAGATGTATTTAAGATATTGATTTTAGGAACTATTTGCTCGGCACCAGTTTACGTTTTGTACCAAAAAGTTTTAGCTGAGGGAGGTGTATTATACGCCAACACTATTGGCGTATTATCCCCTTTTGCAGTGGTTACATGTGAATGGATAATCGGCTCGAGCCCTTCTCTCAACATTATCAAAATAATTGCTATGATGATGGCTGTTATAGGAATGACATTCTTATTTATAGATGCATCAAAGGTATCTGGATGGCAACAAAAATGTCGTGCCACAAATTCCAAATTTAATAAGGAAACAAAATGAAAAAACTCGCGTTAGTTTGCCAGCGCAATACAAAGCTCCCGTTTATATTTGAAGCAGCACAAGCAGCTAATATCGAATTAGTAATGATCTATGATACCGCTGAAAGCGCTCCTATTCAACACCCCGCAGCAGTCAGTGAAACTTGGCAACTTCCTGTTTTTGATAAGCCAGAGGCAGCTCTAGACGCTTTTGCAGTAGGCGTAAAAGAACGCAATATTGCTGGGGTTATGACCCTTCGCGAAGAAGCCATTCTATGGACAGCTTTGGCTGCCAAAAAAATCAACACTCCAAGTATTGAACCAGAAGTAGCAGCATTAACCAGAAACAAATATCTCATGCGTCAAGCTTTTGCTAAAGCAGGCTTAAGAACACCAAAATTTCTGTATATAGATAATCCAGAAGACCTATCACAAACACAAACCTTAGACTATCCGCTCGTTATTAAACCCGTCTCTGGATGGGCGAGTACAGGCGTCATGTTAGCTAAAAATCCTGAAGAATTTTCTAAGCTCATCAAAGCTGTATGGAATATTCAGCATAAAGATATGGCACGTTTTAATGATAAAAATAAACCTGTAGGTTTAATTGTAGAACAATATTTGCCAGGAAAAGAATTTGTCGTAGAATGTTTTGTTGATACAGCAGGTGTGCATGTTTTAGCCGTTGGCGACAAAGGACAACCTGAAGGACCATGGTTTGAAGAAACAATTTATCGTCAACGCTGTGATATAGATGATCCTTTAATTATTGCTTTATGTGAGGCTGCATGCTCTGGAGTCAAAGCTCTTGGTATAAATATGGGGGCTGCCCATGTAGAGCTACGCCTAGATGCTAATAATTTACCTTATATCATTGAGATCGGCGCTCGTATAGGTGGGTCAGGTGTCTCCCATTTTATTGTAGAACAAGGTACAGGAATTTCATTTGCAAAACTCTGTATGAAAGCGGCTTTAGCTGAACAAAATTTAGATCTTCCTGATGTCCTCCCAGCTAAAAAAGTGGCTGCAAATTATATTATTCCTCTTCATGGGTATGGACGCTTCTCTGGATTTTTAGGTCTCGATAAGGTCGTACAACATCCACAAACTAGCAGAACTATCATTTTCTTTGAAACGGATCATATTTCACCACCGCCACCAGCATTTGGTGGATATCCTGGTTTTATTTTCTCTGTTCATGCCTCAAACGAAGAAGCACGCAATTACCATAAATGGCTTGATGATACTTTAAGCATCATATGGCAAAATACTGACTTATAAAAACAATTTATTTTTTTGTATGTTGAATGAGCGTTCCCAATATTGAAGAACTCTCTCATCCCAACCCTGTTTATATTAAATCAGTCAAAAAAATTTTCTTACACGTTACAAAAGAAGTAAAAATGCCTCTTATGCATCATCTTACGACAAGAGCTGTAGCAAAAAACATTGGAAGCTGGCAAAGTGTGTGATGGTGCCAGCTTGTTACTTCATAAGCGTAAAGATGGGAGGCTCAATGGATTTACCGTTAGACCATTCAAAAATGCCGTCGCGAAAGGACTTTTGGAACGTTGAGAGAACTCTCTTTAAAACAAGCGCGTAAAACTGCACCCACTGGAAATACCATATTTATCAATAAGCCGATAAAGATATTTCTCTTACCCTTTTCAAAACCTAATGATTGAGGAAGCGATGATCTACTTTTACACCCCATTTTAATAGACTCTCTTCAATATCTCCATATTTCAAACCATAAAGAAAACTTGTCATCGACTTTTTCGATATGATCAATCTCTTCTCCCCACGCCTTAAAGAAAGAAGAAAATCTTACCACTTTCACTCCGATTTAAAAGTTATATTTCATCTCTATTTAACAAACAAAACAACGGCCTTGTTCATCTATTCAGCAACAATTCTAACAATTTCTTCAAAGGATTTATCTTGATTTTAAAATTAAAGATAGTGAATCTTATGGTGAAAGGAAGCACACTTTACCACTTTTCTTATTCCCCACTTACAATAATGCACTCGATTCTAAAGCTTCAAAAACGCTTTTTGCAAAATTTAAAAGTAGAAAAATGCCCATTATCCATGAAACTATAGAGTTGTGCATTCTTTCCCTTCACATATCCTTAAAAGCAAAGGCTCTCAATCAGCACAAACAATATTCCCCTGCCTTTTTTCATGCCTGATATCAGCATACCTTACACAACGGTGTTTTATGGCATAATAAGATAACAATGCTGTTCTTTTAAAAAGATGATAACGAAGGTATCCCAAATATTTATAGCCAAAACAAGACAAAAAAATTTAGAATCTAATAGACCAATTTTTTAAAAGCATTTAAGAAATGCTATACTCAATAAAAATAAATCAACGTGATACTTTCATATTTATTAAAGCACATGGGACTATTGTTAAAAAATTCTGCACAAACAATGGTTTTAGTTCTCGACAACAGAACAAGATTTTGAAAATCACATTTATTATTTTTAAAAAGAGTGATTAAAAATGATAGCGCAATCCACCAGAAAAACGAACTCCAGAAAAACCCGCCTTTGTTAACGTATGCTGATAGCCAAGATCACTGTAAAGTGTAACTTTAGAAGAAAACTGTGAATTGACACCCAAGCCAACCTCTAAGGAAGAACCAAAAGAACTCAACTGGAAAACATCTTTAAAATGAACAAATTTTTCTTTATCAAAACAATGAGTAAGATGAATATTGCCATAAAAAGAAGTGATACGATCCTTTTCAAATGCTGAAAATGTTTTATTTAAACGCCCACCGATACGCACCAACCATTGACCTATTTTTTTCATCTCAACATCAAATCCATCAATATCACGAAACTTATTAAATTGAAGATGTTGATAAATAAGCTGAAGTTGCGGATCAAAAATAAGATCTTCATATCCTGTCATAAACACTTTACCAGCAGAAAACGAAACGTTCAAAGGACTTGCTTTTAATGTCGCCGTCTTACCCCAAGCATGGGTAAGCACATCCCCTTTAAACAAACCATAAGATAAAAGACCATCTACATAAAAACCAGTGTTGTTTTCCACACTAGCGTATGCCGTAAATGACCATTTATTAAACGTACTCTTTTGGCTTCGTTCCACGTTACGAGGTTGTAAGGAAAGCTTTCCATAGGTTCCCATAATCCCAAAAAATGTCGTACTATATGCGCTTTCTATTGTTTTGAGCAAAATATCTGTTTTTATAGCGTTATAATCAACATGACCATCGTACCCATATTTAAGTGTAGAAAGATCTGAGACATAACGATAACGCCCACCATAACTGTGAATAGATAAAGCAAAATTCTCTTCGTTTTTTAACAATTTACGAGAAATAGACCGCGTAGCTTGCAACTGTTTTTGTTGATGACGAATATCCATGAGTCCAACATGAAACAAAGCATTTGGTAACAAAAGATAGGTCGGAACTTGTGGAACAACCTCTCTGACCTTTAACTCAGAAGGGGGAATAGCAGACACCTCTAAAACAGGCTGAATATATTTACTTTCAAGGCGGAAATCCCAAAAGTCTCCATCTCCTTCAACCAATCTTTGAGAAGTTTGTGCATTTCCAAGAGAAGAATTCGGACCATAAGCATGAAGATAATATTGGTAAGGCAAACCCTCTAATGCAATATAAGCACGATCTAACTGAAAAGAATCTTCTGCCGCTTTTCCAGAAACCTGAATAAGTGAAATACTATGAGCCTTTTCACCGGTTGCTATCTCCCCCTGATTTCCTGGAACAAATTGCACATAAACTGTGGTTTTCCCAGAAACATCACCATGTATCAAAAGTCGGTCAGTCTGTTTATTATCAAGCAAACCATCACGACTGAGATGTGTATTGAGATAAATATCTGCACTATCTTGCGCACTATAAACTTCTTTCTCTCCCTTCCCAATATAAAGTGTCTGATACTCCTGAAACATTGGCGTTTCAAAAGCAATCAAACTATCAGAAAGTTTTACAAATGAAATAAATGAACTTGTACGGTTTGCAATATGTGAATCTATCGCCCTTCTTTTTGTTACGAACCATTTTGATCCTCCTGTTAAATAAAGCTCAGCAATAGAACCATCAGCAACACGAGTTCCTCCTATCAATGAAGAAGAATCAGCCAAAATCGCTACAGCCCCCCCCTTTTCAGCTGTTAATAATAAGTCACCCAAAATTTTTGTGCCTTCTGTTACTGCAATATAACTACGACTGTTATGACTATGAATAGCTGTTCCATCTGCAACCTCAAAAACCGTCCTTTTCAAAAAGACTAGTCCTTGTTCGTACGCATTGTTCCCTCCCCCCATCTCAAAATGCATACCATGTTTGTTACCGATTGCCTTAATTGTTGAATCTTCAATATTAACCCGCGAAATTAAAATATTTTCATTCCAGCCAACATTGGATTGTGCCTTAGAATCTTGTCCAACCATTAAAACATGAACATTTGTAGAAACAATATTAGTCTTCTTCAAATAAACAGAACCACGCTGGTCTACATTGAAAACTGTATACGCAATTTTTTCATTTGTATTTTCTTTATCTTCTGTTTTTTGACGTTTTGAAGTAATGGTAACATCATCTAAAGTTGCATTTCCCCTTATACCCACATAAAGTGCAGCGGCATCATTTACATCAATAAATCCACCCGTCATCTGAATGCCCGCATCAGCACCAACGAAAAGAGCACTCTCTCGACCAATACCCTGACCTTCTACTTTAATTTTTGTATTCGTTAACCTAACAGCTGCTTCTTGCTTCTCTGCATAAGCAGCTATATGAGAAGCTTCAATTGTTCCACGATTGACCTCAATTATTCCACTATCAGCTTTAAGACCTACTGATACATTTTTAAAAGCTGAATCGCTTAAAACAATTCTTCCCCCTCGTGATACAACAGCACCATAAATATCTTCTATACCTGAAATTCCTTCAACCTCTACACGCATTGCCTGAATAACTGTATTAGGCTCCTGTACTACTATAGCAGCAGGCAATATGAGAGAACTACCTTCCCCATTCTTTTCTTTAACAGGTGCAGTGAACTTATATATTTTATCACTAATTGTATGCTTTGCACCATCTCTGCATTCATAAGGTAATTTGTTTTCATCACATGACAGTAATACAAATGAACGAGAATGTGCCTCAATATTTGTGTTTAACAAAAAAGAAAAAATAGCTGCCGTAAAAACACACGAATATAAGCGATTTTTAGATACCTTGCTTATCATTATTTTCAAAACTTTCTTTTTCTCAACAAACACAAAAAATGCCGGTAAAAAATAAACCATACATTAAATACGATAAGAATAAAATAAACAAAGTTATTTTACTATTTTACTGATAAATGACAGCATTTCATAATATGTTTTGTATTTTATGTAAAGAAAGAACAAAAAACTTAATAATACCATTTAGGATTACGCTCTCTTAAAGAACTAATCCCCCAATTGCTGAGAATGGCAACACAAAGTGTCGGAAAAATAATCTCAAAAAAACTTGAAGAAAGGCAAACTTTGGAGAGATATAATCTTAAATTTCTTTCACTACCCAAAAATAAAAATACAATAAAATGAGAATAATTGTTAAGATTTAAAAACTCAAAATGTCTTAATAAAAACACAACACTATGAAATAAACTATACAAAAGTTATAATTGCACCATTTCTTCTACAACAAAAACCTAAGGAAATGCTCACTAGCGTATAAGTTAATGTAGGTATCTAATTCTATATAAAAGCTGTAAACTACCTAGTGAAAAAATTGAATAAATTTTCTCGTAAGTTCCTATCATCAATGTTTTCAATTCATCAATAAACCACTCTAAAAGATATCATCTCGAAATAGACCATAAAATGAAAAGATATTTACATCAAAATTACTTGCATAACGCTTTAATATCTTCTGATAAAATTTAAAATACAATAAAACACTCACTTTCCTGAAATTAAAAAACATCAAAATAAAATATTTCATCAAACTCATTTCTATAAAAATAATCTATTTATTATCGTTAAAGAGGATATTTTAGCAAAGCTATTCTTTGCCATTTTTTATATTGAATAACCTTCTCTAAAAATGCTAACCATCCCCCAATATTATTATCATCTGAAAATAATACATTGCTAAGCTAGTTTCTAATGAATATAACTATATCGAGGGTAAAAGAGCAGCACTTTTACTCCCTCACCCCTATTAATATTTTCATTGAACTATTACTTTAAAGATGAATATATTTTACTGTTAGGTCACTTTTTCAAAACTTTTCTATTTTTTATCATTCTGAAGACGTAACATCAAATCTTGTTTTTGTTTCAAAGTATCATTGTCCATAACCTTCTGATACCCTGCTACCATTAAATTGACTAAAAATGAATCACTTCGCGGTGTTGATGAAAAATAGATTCCCTTTGAATCCTGCAATTTGTACCGATAACCTGCTTTAGTCATACACTCATAAATTGCTGCAAATTCACTTGCACGCGAATCCATATTTTCAGAAGAAACGTAGATTGGTTTCCATCCACATTTTAACAGTGCTTGTTGAACCATAGATTTATTGACACCAGGCTTTTCCCCTCATGCCAATATCGATGGGGGAGATTTACTAACACATCCCGCAGAGCTTAAAAAAAATCATAGCACTCAATAATTTCAATATTTTTTTCATTTTCCCCCTCCCTCAATATTTACGAATAAAAAAGCCTATAACTCTGTGCTAATTTTTTCACATGTAAGATTGCTAGTCTATTGAGAAAAACAATCCCGCCCCCCTTGCGAGAACAAAAATATAAGGATTATTGATTACAACAGCATCAATATTTAAGGTTGACATTCGGGCTGCTCTTTGTTCTCTTCACAATGAGGACTATTCAAGCGCCTCTCTACACTTCGCTGAGGAATAACAGCATCAGGCTGACAAATTGGAAGATTTTCATACTTTTCACACCACTTTACCCTTCCCAATTTATCTTGGAAACCTGCTTGTATCATGCATGCATTCACAGACTCCTCTGCATTGAATCTCTCATCAGTACTTGTTTCTGTATCAAAACGACCATCAAGATACTGTATTCCACACTCTAACAGAGCTTTTTTTATCTCAAGTTGATCAGCACCAGACTTTTCCCATGCATCTACAGCTGTTTGAGAAGGCTTTTCTGGATAACATCCAGCCATAACAAATAGGGTCATCCCACTTAATAATTTTAAAATCTGCTTCATTTTCCTATCCTTGAATAATTTGATATTATGAAACAATCCATAAATTACTTTACATGCTGTTTTTTCACTTCCAAAATAACGATGAACATTATCAACCTTCATGGTTATTTATCTCTTTCCGATAATTATGCCACCGATATTATATCAAAAATACAGCAAAATTACTACTTAAATCGTATTCTATCAACGTTATGCATATAATTATTCTCAATATTTTGATTACAACCAAGATAGATATTTTATATTATTGCGCCAACAGTTGTAGTCCCCATAAATAAATAGCATTGACATGCTGAATTAAGCCATCCCCACACGGGCATGAGAAACATGAAGGTAGGGATTGTTGATCGTCACAAACAGCAAGACTTAAGGTTTGCATTCAGGTGCATTTTTATATTTTTTACAAAAAGGGCTGTTTAAGCGCTTCTTGACACTGCGCTGTGGAACAACAGCGCCTGGACGACAAATCGGGAGATCTTCGGCTTTATGATTCTCGCACCAAGTCCCTCCCCCCACTTTATCACGAAATCCCGATTGAACCATACAGGCATCAATAGTTGCCCATGCATTGTAGCTGAGTTTTCTGTTTTCTGGATCGGCATCAATAAGGCTTGGCATACCACATTCTAACAAAGCTTTTCCTACCTCAGTAAAATCAGTAACACCATTTTTCTCCCACGTAGCCACCTCTCCTGGAGGAGGTTTATTAAACTGGCACCCAGCTATACCCAATAGAATTATCGCACTTAATAATTTTAAGGTTTGTTTCATTTTTTCCTCCATGATTTAATTCAAGGCTTTTGTTCTAAATGAGATGTGCCATAAAACTTTTGGCATTTCGGACCCGCATCTCCAAGACAGGTATGGGAGCTTATGGGATTCATGATCACTCTCCACCATTCTGTCCACCAGTTACTACCAGCAGGTGCTGTCTCGTAAGTATAGTCATTGCCGCCAATAATTCTGCTTACAAAGTCAAATCTATGCCCATCAAAACCTGTTTCATGCCTCTGTGAATGACCGCTATGATGGTCTGTCATGCTAACAACCGTCATACTTTCTTCCATTACATTGATATCTTGACCAGAAATCAGATGAGAAGCAATAATCGTAGCATCTCATTGTACATCCATATCAACTTTGCCTGTTACCTCAAGGATAAACGGAATCGTTGTTGTGTGTGTTTCAGAGCTATTGGAAGACTTCTCGTGTAAAAAGCCACTTTCCGATGATTGTTTTTTCTGGTCGTAGTGTTCTTGAGCGCCTTTTATGGTAATATTGAATAATTTTGCACCGAAATACAATTGCGGAGTACATTTTGTCCGCCTCCACTTGTAATAAAAACTACTCTCGTATCAATATTATAAAAAATAAGTTTGATCCTTCCTCTTGTGAGAGCAATAATAATAAGAATCGTAAAACTGTCACACGTTCATTGTTCTTTTTAATTTACTCTTCTATGAGATTTTATTGTAATATCTTGCTGCTGTTTATTAAAGTTTTTATAAAAACAATGATACAATGCCTCATGTAACTTTGTTATCCACTATTTTCTACCAACGCCAATTCTCTTTAAGAAAAAAGAATAGAAAAAAAAACTTCACCCCTTCTTTTCAAGAAAAGACATAAAGAACTTTATCTTCGTTTCTAAAAGCAATAGTAATTTTCTAAACAACAAAATTTAAGCAACCAATTTTTTAAAGAGCTTAAAAAAACAATTCTTACAATAACTTCTCTTGTAAAACAGAACTTCATTAATACGTTTAGAAAAAGATATCTGCCTATAATCTTGTATCTGGTAAAATCTATTTGCGCTGTTAGGCATTTTAACCTGAAAGACTTATATTGATAGCACAGCTCACCATCAAAAAACGCCTAATATTTATATGATTTGGTCGTTACCGTAAGCAATGGCTCACAAAAACTTCCAAAGCAAAATAATAACGAGCAGATTTTTTCAATCTAGATTGTTCTAACCTTTAGAGAATAACAATCAAACACCTGTTTTCCTGATGACATCAGCTATTTGTTTTGAGTTTTATCTCTATTCACATTTTATTGCCGTTTCTTTTGCTTAAAATTATAAAGTTTAAGTACATAGAAACAAACAACAAGCCAAGCAATCCAACTAACACCTATAATTAAAACCGGTCGTGTCTCATCAAAATACCATAAGAGAATAAAAATAAAAACCATAAATAAAATAGAAAAAATCGACCCTATTGGCCAAAATGGAATGGGAAATTTTAAACCATTCTGTGCTTCTTTAGGCATCTTAATTCGCATAGAAAATTGTGAAAGTAGAATCATCATCCAAACAAAAACTGTCGCAAATGTTGCCATTGCGGCAATAAGAAAAAAAAGCTTTTCATGATAAAAATAATTAAGGAGAGCACCAAGAAGAAAGATACCGAAGATCATCAAAATAACAAAAACTGGTATACCATTTTTTGATAAATATTGAAACTTTTTTAAAGCATAACCTTCCTGCGATAAACCATGGATCATACGACAAGCACCATACATTCCACTATTCATTGCTGAAATAGCCGCTGTAACAACAACAATATTTAAAATATTTGCTGCATACGAAATCCCAAGATTTTCAAAAATAGATACAAAAGGGCTATCCATAAGACCAATCTCATTCCAAGGATAAAGAGACATTAAAATAGCTAACGTCATGACGTAAAAAAGCAAAATACGAACTGGAGTAGAATTAATTGCCTTTGAAATCGTTTGATGAGGGTTTTGAACTTCCATAACTGCCATGCCAATAATTTCTATGCCACCAAAAGCAAAAACAACAACACTAAAGCAAGCTAAAAAACCAAACCAACCATTGGGAAAAATACCACCATTTTTCCATAAATTATGAACAGTAACGGTAGAAAAATCTGCACCTTCACCCCACCCCCAAAAAATAATTGCTATTCCTAAAATAATCATCGCAATGATAGCTATAACTTTAATAGAAGAGAGCCAAAACTCTAGTTCACCATAGACTTCTACAGCAGCTAAATTAATGCCTGTGATGATTAATGTAATACTCAGTGCCCATACCCAAGGAGCAACATCAGGATACCAAAAACCCATATAAGTCGCAAAAGCTGTAATATCAGCCAAACCAACAAGAATCATCTCAAATACATATGTCCATCCCGTTAAAAAACCTGCTAATGGTGATATGTAATTTGCCGCATAACGAGCAAAAGAACCAGGCAATGGATTATGAAGTATCATCTCTCCTAGAGCCCGCATAACCATAAAAATAGCTAAACCAGCAATACAATAGGCAATCAAAACACTGGGACCCGCAAGCTTAATTGCCTGTGCAGACCCATAAAAAAGACCTGTTCCAATAGCAGAACCAAGAGCTAAAAAAATAACTTGGCGCTTACTCATACCCCGTTTCAGTTCATTTATTGCCATTTCTTTCCTTACTTTTTGAAATGCTGACAATCCACACCACGATAACAGCCCTATGATAAATAAAGCCTCATGTTTCTTTCACAAATATATTTCAAAAAACATCGAAGACCAGCCAGTCCAACACTTTGCTCTAAACAATGAAAAAATACTTTTATTGCGAATTATTCAGCTTTTATAGCCTACAATTTCGTATTATTTTATTCAAATAAAGTGATAATGAATTTTTTCACAATTGTCATTTAATTCATTTCGTATTCTCTAGTTTTTTACAGAGAAAATTAACCTTAATGTAATCTAAACTTTTAGGCTTCTATTTCGGTGCACTGAAATAGAAGCCTAAAAATTCATAACAAACACATTAACTATGCATAAAATTAATTTTTTGTTACTTTAAGCAAACTTTCTTTGAGCCCATAAAACAAACTTTTTATGCCAATTGAATAGCTCAATCAATGATAATACGAATCTCGCAAGTCTTCAAAAGCATGAGAAAATTTATCTACAACCCATCTTTTAAGGACTCCAGCTGTCTTAACGACAAGCTTTCCAATGAAAAAAAAATATACGATAAAAAGAGCATCTTTGATTATTGGTCCGATGATAGCGTTCTCATTACCTCTGGGAATTTGCCCTGAGATAGCAATAAAATCTTTGTTTTTCGCTGAAATAAGAGGCTCTTTCTCTTGAGCCACTATCATAATGAAAACTTCCTCTGGAAAGCTAGCTCTCCTAAAATTTGCATGAATCTCAAGAATTTGAGAGAAAAAAAGAACTGTTATTGAAACACATAATTTAGCACTTTTAAACATTCTTTTCTCCTTTTTTATTTTAAATATCAAAAATGAACTATAAAATTCATAAAGTATTAAAAATAAGAAGAATATAAAATAAAAATTTTATATTTACTTGATACAATACATATATCATAATTTATATTTATAAAAATATAATATCACGAATATATAATTCGTATATATTATTTAACTTATATTAAAATTTCTGATATAAATCAGAAAATATAGGTGCTTTAATTTTATAGTTTCTATAAAATAACAAAATATCTAGTTAACTACAAAAATCAGATATATACAGTAATAAATATACATTTTATTAAATAATTCAAATATATTATTGCTCCTCTATATTTTCATATGAGAAAGTTTCAAAATTCAATATCCCCCCTTCAGCATTGACCTTAAAACAAATACTATTGAAAACTTAATGAAGGAAAAATTGTTTCTGGTAAAACAGATAATAAATGTCCTTCACGCACAAGTATATGTACTCGATGAAGATCTGGAGCCAGATAGCGATCTTCCTTAAGAGAAGCAACATTTTTTCGTAAACATTCCATAACAGATTGCAAAAAAGTACTTGTTTTTAAAGGTGCACGATATTCAATTCCTTGTGCTGCAACAAGCGTTTCAATGCCAATAAGTGTAAAAAGGTTTTCACTCATGACCAATAACCGACGAGCGCCATGGCAAGCCATTGAAACATGATCTTCTTGATTAGCTGAAGTAGGTGTTGAATCAACGGAAGCAGGATAGGCCATTTGCTTATTTTCAGACATTAAAGCTGCTGCTGTTACTTCAGCGATCATAAAACCTGAATGAAGACCTGGATTATGCGCTAAAAAAGCTGGAAGTCCATAAGAAACAGCTGGATCAACCATAAGAGCAATACGCCGCTGAGAAATAGATCCTATTTCACACAAAGCAAGAGCGATCTGATCAGCAGCAAATGCTACAGGTTCTGCATGGAAATTCCCACCTGATACAACCTCACCATTCCTTAAAATCAAAGGATTATCTGTAACAGCATTTGCTTCAATAATAAGTGTTTTTGCTGCGGCTAACAAAATATCAAAACATGCCCCCATCACCTGTGGCTGGCAACGTATACAGTAAGGATCTTGTACACGCTCATCACCCCGTAGATGTGCTGCACGAATTTCTGAATTCTCTACAAGTTTTTCTAATGTTTTCGATACGGCAATCTGCCCATAATGTCCTCGTAAAATATGGATATCAGGATGAAATGGCGCCGTTGACCCCATGAGGGCGTCTGTTGTCAAAGCTCCTGCCAGCAATCCACCACACAATGCCCGATAACCTCGAAAAAGACCGGCAAGTGCAAGGGCTGTTGAGGTTTGAGTCCCATTAATAAGAGCGAGACCTTCCTTTGCCTTTAAAATAATAGGCGACAATCCCGCTTTTTCTAACGCAGCTGCTCCACTCATACGAATATTTTTAAAAAATGCTTCTCCCTCTCCCATCATAACAGCCGCCATGTGAGCAAGTGGGGCGAGATCACCGGAAGCACCAACAGACCCTTTTTCAGGGATGACAGGAATGACGCCCTTTGCAAGCATATTTTCCAGCAAATTTATCAATTCTAGACGAACCCCTGAAGCCCCTCTTCCTAAAGAGATAAGCTTTAAGCTCATTATCAAACGCACAATATTTTCTGCTAAAGGTTCTCCCACCCCACAACAATGGGACAAAATAAGATTTCTCTGTAAAACAGCAACATTGTCCGTATCAATTTTAATGGAAGCCAATTTCCCAAAACCAGTATTAACACCATACACTGGCTTACTTCCAGCAGCAATTTCAGAAATGCGCTGCGCTCCTTTCTCGATAGCTAAATGCGTATTATTATGAAGTTTACCCACTTCTCCATTAAAATAAATATCTTTAAGTTCACTAAGCGTTACCTCGCCCGGTTTTAGTGTAATCATCATGATTTTCTTTCTTCGTTCATTAAAGTACAATGCTTAACATTATTGATCTTTCTATAAAACAAAAAAAACTATAACGACTCTTTAAAGCGATAATGCTTTCTTAAAGGTATTCCTTACAATGGAGTCATTATCCAAAAGTAGAATAGTTGACGATAAATGAAAATGAAATATTGACAAGCACAACCAAAGTAATGGATTTCAAAAATAGATAACACTTTAATTTATAATCATAATCTAGCATGCTGCATATTAAATGAGAGAGCTGAATATCTTAAAACTCTCTCATTCCAAATCTGTGTATGTTGAATAAATCAAAACCATTCGCTTGCACGTAATAAGCGAGATTGGCGTATGGATAAAACTGTAAAAAAGGACTAAAAACTCCTCTTATGAACCGTGTCAAGGGCTGTCGCAACATTGGGAGATGAAAGTGTGGATGGTGCAGGCTTATTCTTTTATGAAGCGTAAAGATGGAAAACTCAATGGATTTATTATCAAGCTATTCTTACTAAACTTATAAAAACCTTAAATAGATAGCTGTCACAATCTATCATGATTGCAAAAATCAAACTCTATAGAAAATTAAAAACTTATTCAATACATCACAACAGAGAAGAAATTGAGCTTATTTGCCACTTCTAAAATTGTATTTAAAGCGCCAGATTAAACCTTGAAAAATACATCTTCAATAAAACCACATAAGACTCGGCCTAACCCGTTATTTAAAATAGAAAATAAAAGAAGTTTTCTTATATCAAAAAAAATAATTAATATATTGTTTTATATTATATCTTTTAAAAAGAGAAATGCTTCATATAGCATATTTATATTTTACTTTTTTGTTATACTGAATCTAAATTTAGAGATAATTTCAAAATGAGTTGTTTTTTTAAGGTTCTTCCAAGCCATTACTTTTTTACTACAAATTTCTGATTATGATAATTTTTTGTACTTTTTCAGTTATTTTTGTCAAAATTTATTAAAAACACTCTCATTTAATAATAAAAAGCAATCATAAAAACAAAGAATTATCAAACATTTCTATTCAATCTACCTCTTTCCATTTTATAAAATAATCTGTTGTTAAACTGCAGTAAAGAAAGCGCTTCGATGCTATAATGCAGAGCATAAGTTTTCTATTTAAACTCTCTCATATTAAATGAACAATGAAAATCAGCGGTAATAAGATGTCAATGTGAATGCTGAAGAAGAAAAAACCTTTCTCCCTCAAAGTCTGCCTTAATAATGCGTTAATTTTCTGAATACCGCCCACTCTGATGTGCTAAAAGAGCAAAAGCAATCATCGATATCGGATTATCCTGCATACATATAGAGCTCACTTCGATACAAAATCTCCAAATTGCCTTGCACTTCATATTTCTTTATCAATGCGACCAATTGCCGCAAATATTCTTTTCCATGGCTCGCAATAGCGCGTTGCGCTTGCGTTGAAGAGCGGCTCATTCCAATAAAAGATTCAGACGAGATCATCATCGTCCAATTATGCGTATGGAAAGAAATTTTTTCTGCTTTTACCCCAAAGCCATCACTCATTTCCTGTAAAAAATCAAAATTACGATAATAACGGGAATAATTTGGACTCATCTTCTCTAACAATGTCTCATAAGCCTCTAGAAATTCGCTATGCTTGAAATCACGATTATTTTGAATAACCGCCATGACACCATTGACCCGAAGTTGATCTGAAATAACGCAAAGCAATTTAGGGCGATCCATCCATTGAAATGCCTGCGCTGCAACGATAAGATCTACCTTGCCTATTTGAGGCAATAGATCTTCGGCTCGGCCCTGATACCAACGCACGTTCGGAAATTTTCTTCGTCCCTGCTTAATCATATCTTCCGATACATCAATAGCATGATATTGGTGCTCGTTGCCTAAAAATTTAACAATCCCCTCTAATGCGATGCCTGTCCCAGCGCCTACATCCACGATGGACAAATTCTTTTTGTTCTTAAAAGGAAAGAGCATGGTCTTAAATAAAGTAAGGGGATAGCGAGGACGATAGCGATTATAATCATCAGCCAATCCGTCAAATTTTTCACTTTGCTGTTGGACACTTTCTATCATAGAACTTTGTCTCTCCTTACAGTTGCTGATATACATAATTAAAAAGTATTTTTATCCAATACGTTAAGCATAACTTCTAAAGGAAGAAAATAAGAACTGCCCTTACCTTCTATTTTTCTATAAAATTGATCCTTACATTTTTCTCTTTTCCAATTATTATCTGCACGTTGCGAAATCCAAAACTCCTACGAAAATAATATAATTTTCTGTAATAATAATTGATATAAATATTATTGATCTTTTATAAGATGACATCTATATTACTATTATTATTTTAATATCAACAAGTCACTTAAGCGTACCTAAAACGCATAGAGATATCAATTTATTGATAAATACGCCTGTTTATAAATTTCAAAATACTTTCCACCAAGAAAAAAGACTCTATATAATACATAAAATATCTGTGGAGACATCTTTATGTTAAATGTACAAACTTCTTCAATGTTTAGAATATTAAAACGATTTTCAATTATTATTTTTTTGGTATGGTTAGTGCCATTTTTAAGTGGTTGCGGATTCAATGCGATACCAACAAATGAAGAAAAAGCACACGCCGCATGGAGTGAAGTGCTCAATCAATATCAACGTCGTACAGACCTCATCCCTAATCTTGTAGAAACAGTTAAAGCTTACGCAGCTCATGAACAAAGCGTTTTCACAAATGTAATTGAAGCACGTGCTAAAGCAACGCAAGTCAATATTAATGCAGATATGTTGAATAATCCAGAAATTATGCAGCAATATCTCAAAAATCAAGCAAACTTATCAAGTGCACTTTCGCGGCTTATGGCTGTTGTTGAAAACTATCCGGATCTTAAAGCAAACCAAAACTTTCTTGCTCTTCAGTCACAATTAGAAGGAACAGAAAACCGTATTTCCGTTGCGCGCCGCGATTATATTGAAACAGTACGTGCCTACAATACTGCACTCAAAACAATGCCGACGATGATTTGGGCAAAGTTATGGTTTCGCGATGCTAAACCCATGCCAACTTTTACCATCGATACAGATAGCCAACAAACACCAAAGGTTAATTTTAATTAATGAAACTATTTCGATACTCTTTGCAACGTATTGTATTTCCAAAATTATGGGCTTTTATCTGCTCTCTGTATTTAGTTGCTGCATTGGGAAGTATCGCTTGTTCGCAAATAAAATTTCCTCATTTAACAGGGTATGTTAATGATGTAGCTCATTTGCTCGATAATGCAACCAAGGAAGACTTGATAAAAAAACTGGCAGCACTCGAAGAGAAAACGGGAGATCAAATTGTTCTTGTCACACTCCCTACTCTTTCGGGCAATGATATAGAAACATACAGCAATTCTCTTTTTCGTACATGGGGATTAGGCCAAAAGAAGATCAATAATGGTGTATTACTGGTCATTGCACCAAATGAACGCACAGCACGTATCGAAGTAGGCTACGGTCTGGAAGGAGAACTAACAGATGCCATTTCTTCTGTCATCATTAATAGCTTCATGATTCCTAATTTTCGTGAAGGAAATTATCAAAAAGGGATTGTCGAAGCGGTTCATGCAATTATCAAAGTAATCACACAAAGTGATGCTGATTTTTCTTTTCGAATCAATCAAAAAGCTAAAGCTGTTGAAGAACAACGTAAACAAGCTGAAAAAGAAGAAATGATTATCAATACAATCATGTTTTTCATTCTCTTTATAGTCGTTGGTTTGCCCATTCTTGCAATGATTTTTGGTAAAAAAGTAGGCCCACAAAAGTATCTTTGGATGGGGATTATCTTCACACCTTGGTTTCTTAACTTAAGTGCCGGTGGCAGATATCCTGGTGGAAAGTTCGGAGGTCCTCGAGGTGGAGGGGGATTTAGGGGTGGTGGTGGATCATCAGGTGGTGGCGGTGCAACAGGAAGATGGTAAAACGAGCATATAACAATTTTTTTATAAAATTCATTGCACTTCTTATAAACTATCTCTTAATTTTATTCTTTTTTTATTTTTCTGATTACAATATAAACTCAAACATCAAGATAAATATTACTAATGACATTTGAATTGAAACATACGGATCGTAATCACTTATCACATCATTTTAATGCAATTCTAGGCAATCCACCAGTTGAATGGAAGATAAGTGATCATCTAGTTGAGTATCCTGAAGCTCTGCGTTATATGCAAGAACGTGTAGAAAAAATTCTTGCAAAAACCGCACATGAACAAGTTTGGCTTCTTGAACACCCTTCCCTTTATACAGCGGGGACGAGTGCCAACAAAAAAGATCTTTTAGCACCCCATTTATTCCCTGTTTATGAAGCAGGACGTGGAGGTGAATTTACATATCACGGTCCAGGACAACGTATTGCTTATATCATGCTTGATCTTAAACGCCGAAAACAAGACATTCGTGCTTTCATTAGTGCATTAGAAGAATGGATCATACAGATGCTTGCAAATTTTAATATTAAAGGCGAACGACGAGAAGATCGCGTTGGTGTCTGGATTAAACAGCCTCATTGCCCATCAAAACAAAATGATCTTTCTTCTGAAAATAAAATTGCAGCTATTGGCATTCGAGTGCGCAAATGGATAAGCTTTCATGGAGTTTCTATCAATGTTAATCCTAATTTAGCCCATTATTCAGGAATTGTTCCTTGTGGAATTACAAACCATGGTGTAACAAGCTTTCTTGATCTAGGGTACTCTGTAACAATGTATGATATTGATATCGCTCTCAAACACGCTTTTGAAGAAATTTTTGGTCCAACAATTGATGTTTCCTAAGTGCATTGATTTTTAAATAAAAAACAGGCATAAAATTTATTTTAATAAATATTTTATGAGGTGGATAGTTAAACGCTATGAGCGATAACAACAAGGATCTTTTTAGTGTTTTAAATAAAGCCCAATCTCGGGTAAATACAAAAGAAAGCACTCTGCAGTCTCCAATGAAATCAAAAGCGGTGATTTCAAAAAAAAGTGCGAAAGATATGCAAGAAGATGACTATAATGCTCTCTCTATTCGAGTACTTGAGGGGTTAGAGCCCGTACGTTTACGCCCTGGAATGTATATTGGTGGAACAGACAGTAAAGCACTTCATCATTTATTTGCCGAAATTATTGATAACGCGATGGATGAAGCTGTTGCGGGTTATGCAGATTCTATTGAAGTCTCATTAGATAGGAACGGTTATATAACCGTTACAGATAATGGACGCGGTATTCCTGTCGAAAATCATCCTCAAATGCCCGAGAAATCTACTCTTGAAGTTATTATGACACAACTCCACTCAGGCGGAAAATTTGATGGAAAAGCTTATCAAACTGCTGGTGGACTTCATGGAGTAGGAATTTCTGTCGTCAATGCTCTTTCTGATGATATGGAAGTTGAAGTTGCACGAGAACGAAAACTGTACCGCCAACGTTTCTCACGCGGTATTCCTCAATCTGGATTGGAAGATCTGGGAGATGTTTATAATCGTCGTGGTACGCGCGTTCGTTTTCATCCTGATCATGAAATTTTTGGTGAAAAAGCAGCTTTTGATCCAGAAAAAATCTATAAGATGACATGCTCCAAAGCCTATCTTTTTGGTGGCGTAAAAATTCGCTGGTGTTGTGATCCCGTCATACTTGAAGGCACAAAAAATATTCCTGAAAAAGCTGTTTTTCATTTTCCCGATGGGCTTAAAGACTATTTACTTGCGTCACTAAAAGATGAATATCGAGTAACGTCAGAAATTTTTTCTGGCAAAACACAACAAAATAACGGCCATGGCTGCGTTGAATGGGCGATCGCTTGGCATGGTGGTGATTCTTGTGTGCAATCTTACTGCAATACGATTCCTACAGGAGAAGGCGGAACACACGAAATAGGATTACGCCAAGCTCTTTTGCGTGGATTGAAATCCTACGCTGAGTTAATAGGAAACAAGCGCGCAGCAATTATTACGTCTGACGATATTATGATTTCAACAGCCGCAATACTTTCAGTCTTTATCAGTAACCCTGAATTTGTTGGACAAACAAAAGATCGATTAGCAACCATTGAAGCACAGCGTATCGTTGAGAATGCAATCCGCGATCCTTTTGATCATTGGTTAGCAAATTCCCCACAAGAAGCAACAAAACTTCTCGATTGGGTTATCGAACGTGCTGAAGAACGTGTTAGACGACGCCAAGATAGAGAAATAAGTCGAAAAACTGCTGTCCGTAAATTACGTCTGCCCGGTAAACTTGCAGATTGTAGCCAGAACCATGCTTTGGGTGCTGAACTATTCATTGTTGAAGGGGATTCTGCAGGAGGATCTGCTAAACAAGCAAGAAATAGAGCAAACCAAGCAATTTTACCTCTTCGTGGTAAAATCTTAAATGTCGCTAGTGCTGCACATGAAAAAATGAACTCAAGCCAAACAATTAGCGATCTTATCCGTGCTCTTGGATGTGGAACACGCTCCAAGTATCGTGAAAAAGATCTCAGATATGAACGTATTATCATCATGACAGATGCTGATGTTGATGGTGCTCATATTGCGTCACTGCTCATTACCTTCTTCTTTCAAGAAATGCCTGACCTTATTCATCAGGGACATTTATATCTTGCCGTCCCTCCCCTTTATAGAATATCGCAAGGAGGAAAAGTTGCTTATGCTCGTGACGACATTCATAAGGATGAATTGCTCAAAACTGAATTTACTGGAAAAGCTAAAATCGAAATCGGGCGTTTTAAAGGGCTGGGTGAAATGCGCGCAGAACAACTTAAAGAAACGACTATGCATCCTCAAAAACGTACATTGCTTCGTGTTTCTATTGATGCCGTGGAAATACAAGAAACGAAAAAGACTGTAGAAAGTCTCATGGGAACAAAACCAGAAGCACGATTTCGTTTCATACAAGAAAACTCTACTTTTGCTTCTAATCTAGACATCTAATATAAAAAATATCCCTTTCAAACCACTGCGGCTGCGTCAATCACGCGCAGTTGCGGATTGATCGTTCCATTCCAATAATTCAAACTAAGATGACCAGCTAAATGAATCATTTCACCAATATTTTCAAAAAGAAAATCACCAAGTGATGTCCCTACAGCACGAAAAGCTATTCCTTGTAGTTTTTTTCCTTCAACATTAGATACAATGAGGCGAAGATGTCCTTTACCAACTTCAGATAGATTCACCAGTCGATGAGAGGGAAGAACAAAAACAGGTGTTGCATTCCCTGCCCCAAATGGCCCTGCTTTTTCAAGCAATTCAAACAGCGCTTCATTAACACCGGAAGCAGAAAGAGAACCATCTATACTAAGAGATTTTTTTGCACGCAACTGTGAAACCATTAAAGAAACTTTTTCTTCTAGCCATTTTCGAAAAATTTCAATTTTTGTTGATTGAATTGTAATTCCTGCTGCCATACTGTGTCCCCCTCCTTTTTCTAATAAATTTAATGTAACAGCTTCACGAACGAGTGCTCCTAAATCTATACCATTAATTGAGCGTCCCGACCCTACGCCATTTCCATCTTCTTTCAAAGCAATAGCAAAAACAGGACAAAAAAAACGCTCTTTGAGACGGGAAGCAAGAATACCAATAATTCCTGGATGCCATTCTTTATGAGAAATTACAAGCGACAATGGTATTTCTTGATCTTGATAAAGAGAAGTAATATAAGATTCCGCTTGTGCTAATTGAATGTTCTCCATTTCTTGGCGTTCTTGATTAAGCCGATCTAATTGTTCTGCTATTCTGTCCGCTTCATCTTTATTCTCACAACTAAGCAAACGTGCTCCCAAAGCTTGATCACCAATGCGCCCTCCTGCATTAATTCTAGGACCTAATAAAAAACCTAAATGAAAACTATTAAGCGGCTCCCCTATTCGTGCAACCTTTGTTAAAGCTGTTATTCCTAGATTATGCATAGAACGAGCAACTTGCAGCCCTTTTATCACAAAAGCACGGTTAACCCCCTGTAATGGAACAACATCACATATGGTTGCCAATGCAACAAGATCAAGCATACTGAGAAGATCAGGCAGTTTCCCTTTGAATTGTTTTTTCCGCAGTAAATGATGAACCCAAGCTAATGTAACAAAGACAACACCCGCTGCACATAAATGACCCTGTTCAGAAAAATCATCAGGACGATTAGGATTAACAAGAGCAATAGCTTCTTGATGAATCTCTGACATTTGATGATGATCTAAAATCACAACATCAGCCCCAGCAAGCCTAGCTGCTTTTACGGCATCTGGACTGTTTGCGCCACAATCAACAGTGATAATTAACCGAGCGCCTTCTTGCACAAGCATCCTCATTGCTTGTTCATTCGGACCATAGCCTTCAACAATGCGATCAGGAATATAAATTTTGACTTCAATACCAAAATAACGAAAAAAACGCGCTATGAGTGCCGATGAACAAGCACCATCAACATCATAATCACCAAACACAGCAACCTGTTCTTGATTGAGAAGAGCCTTAACAATACGCTCTGCAGCGCATTGCATATCCCTAAAACTTTCTGGATCAGGCATAAGCGTACGTAATGTTGGATTAATAAAAGCAACAGCCTCAGCTTCATCCACATCTCTTGCTGAAAGTACTCGAGCTAGCTGATCTGGAAAACCAAATTTTTGAGAAATAGCGCGCGCATTATTTATCCCTTGAACATCAAGGGCATCTAACCAAGCTTGACCACAAGCAGAAGATTCAACATTGAGAAAATAACGAGACCACTGCATTATTACTTATTTTATAATGAAGAACGATAAAATACAATCATGCGTTAAAGATAAAATAGTCTTTTGCAACATTCATTTTAAATTTAAATGATCCACAAACTTCTTTAATGCGGTATTATAATACCGCTCTCATAACATGCTGTTTTATAAAGTTTTTATTTTCTCTTGACGTCAATCAAAAGACATTATATCAGAGCAAATAGTATGCGTTAAATATTTCGCTATGGTAACAATTTTCAACGCAAAACAGTAAAAATTCCCTTATATTAAAAGGGTTCTAATAAAGGATACTTCTATGGCAACTTTTTCACAAAAGCCAACTGAAGTGGTGAAAAAATGGGTTATTATTGACGCAGAAAACCTTGTTTTAGGTCGTCTTGCCACATTTGTTGCGAACCGCTTACGTGGCAAACATAAAGCTACATTTACTCCACATGTTGATGATGGTGACAACGTTATTGTCATTAATGCAGATAAAATAGCTCTCACTGGCAAAAAATATACAGATAAAAAATATTATTGGCATACCGGCTATATTGGTGGAATAAAACAACGTACAGCACGTCAACTTCTTGAGGGGCGTTTTCCCGAACGCGTTATTGAAAAAGCGGTAGAACGTATGATTCCTCGTGGGCCTCTTGGTCGCCGTCAATTGAAGAATCTGCGTGTTTATGCTGGAAACCAACATCCACATGAAGCACAACAGCCTGAATCTCTTGACGTTGGTGCTTTAAACCGCAAAAACAAAAGGATTGCTTGATTATGGCTGAAATTAATTCTCTTTCTGAGCTTAGCATAGTAACAAGTATTACAGAAACACATGAAAATGTTGTTCCTGTTCACGTGCAAAAGCTTGATTCACAAGGACGTGCTTACGCAACAGGAAAGCGTAAAGACGCTGTTGCACGTGTATGGATTAAACCAGGTTCTGGAAAAATCACGATCAACAATAAGGAATTTGACAAATATTTTGCTCGTCCTGTTCTTAGAATGATTCTTCGTCAACCAATTGTTGCAACAAATAGGGATACCCAATTTGATATTATTGCAACCGTTGCAGGCGGTGGTCTTTCCGGACAAGCCGGTGCAGTGCGCCATGGCATTTCCAAAGCTTTAACCTATTACGAACCAGAACTTCGCTCAATCTTGAAAAAAGGTGGGTTTCTTACCCGTGATAGCCGTGTTGTTGAACGTAAAAAGTACGGTAAAGCAAAAGCACGTCGTTCTTTCCAATTCTCAAAGCGTTAATTTCAATTTTTGCAATGCATAAAGCCTCGGACAAAAACGGGGCTTTTTCCCCTACTAAAACAAACTTTTAGATGAATGTAGGAACAAATCTATACCGATTAGAAAAAACAAGAATGCAAAACAACTTCTTCTCTTAAGATAAAAGGCAAGAAAAATAAACCGAAAAAATTCAAAACTTCAGTTTCAATTTTTAAAATCTGTTTTACTAACTTGTAATATATCCACGTGCTGAAGCACAAAAATATTTACGCGACAACTTTAGCAATCTTATAAGCTTTTCAATGCTTTTTCTATCACCACTTAACAAGCTTTAGTCCAAGAAATGCTTTACCATTGTGATAAAATGAGGGACAGAAATAGGCTTTGACATATATTCTTCACATCCACTGGCACGAATTCGCTCCTCATCGCCTTTCATAGCAAAAGCTGTTACAGCAACAACGGGGATTGATCGAAGTTTTTCATCTTCTTTTAATTGTTTAATAACATCTATTCCAGAGACCTCTGGCAACTGGATATCCACAAGGATAAGAGATGGCATTGATGAACGCGCCAAATCTAATGCCATAAGACCATTACGCGTTTCAACGGTTTCATAACCACTCGCTTCTACAAGATCGCGAAATAACTTCATATTAAGCTCATTATCTTCCACGATCATGACTTTTTTTGACATTCGTATAACTCCACCCTTCTCAGATAAAATAGAGAAATAGAAATGAATTCACATTCTCTTTGCTTAAGATAAAATGATAAAATGAATTGTAAACCACAAAGAGATTAAAAGATTCCAATAAAAGCATTTTTGCAAATATTTGTAAGACGCATCGCTATACTTATTCAGTTCATCAACATAAAACCCACAAATAGTCGTAAGATTGTGTGACCTTGTATTTTTTGAGTTGATATACAAAGTTTATGGATATCTCAATTAATGCATTCGCGTTTTCATCATAAAAAAATATCAACCACAAACTTAGCTAAAATGCGCATTTTGAAGAGGAAAAAATTTAAGTAAATTTAAAAAGCAACTGATTAGCTGAATTTAATGCACCATATACTGGCATCCACAAAACAATATCTTGATGATATAAAAGGATAAACTTATCAATGTCATTAAGATTAAAAAAAATAAATAAACCGTGATTAATTATCACGATTTATTTAATATAAAACATTCAATAACAGAATAATATATAAGTTTTATGTAAAAATAACTTGCTGTATTTATACAGCTTTTTTACAGTGAGGGACGCGTAAATAAAAGTTAGGGAATAGGATTTTTAACATTTCTCTATAAAGCACGCTTCGCA
>NZ_JBHIQK010000008.1:94115-99065 GCF_042196545.1 Bartonella sp. AC70YNML | reverse complement strand
GCAACAGTGTTTTTAAAGAGCTTGGGGTGGAGGGGGAAAATTGAAAGAAAAGAGGGACATTTATTTATTTACGAGACTGTTATTTATTTACGAGACCGCTAAGGACAGTTTCTCATCTCTGGATGAAAAAGGTTTTGTGCAATTTGGTTATGGAATTGTTGGAGACGCTGGTATCCATGCTGCGGCTTGCCAAATGATTAATCCTTATCATTTGGGGGCTTTATCATTTTTGGGGGGGCCAGATTGACAACGAGGCTTTGAGGCAAAGGGGTGGATTTTAAGGCAAAGGGATTGAAATTTCTTGAGGAAGAGGTAAGCGTAGGGCGTGTCGTGTACTTGAGGAAGTTTTCGATGAGGCAATGAATGAGGTTGATCTGGGACTGAGGTTGATCTTGGCCGCGTGCTTGGCTTTCAATAGAACACCCTTCCTTGGGAAAAGGAAATTATTCTATCTCTCAAGTGCCCTCTTCTTTGCTGCACTACCTTGGGGCTTTGGTATTGAGGGCTGATGTTAACATTTGGCAGCTTTCTCATAAAAGCTTTATGGAAGATGAAAGTTTGGGCTTTGAAAAAAAATATCGAAAAAATCTATTTGGGCCGGTTTTGCTAGATGATTCAAATCGTCATAAAGACAAAGCAACTTCGTTACGATTTTCTTGCACTCGTTTGCTTCTTCTTTGGAAAGCAGCTTATCTTCCTGAAAATAAAAAGAGCACTTAGAATTTTAGAACCATAGATCCAAATTTGTGCAATAGAAGAAGATATTTTTATGAAAATTTGATCGACGAGAAAAGAGAAGCCTTAAGACAATAGGGGGCACACTGTGAGTGATGAAAACATGATGTTTGAAGGTGATGGAAAAAAATGCACCGCTGATATTGTCTTTATAAAAGATGAGGGATACAAGCGCTTGATATTGATTGAACCCTCATTCATTGTGAGGACGAAAGCTTCGGTTCATGAAAATGGCTTAGAAATTGAAACAAATGAGGGGTAAAAAAATGAGGGGCAATGGAAAAAATGCACCATTGGATAAAGAACCACGGTCTTTTGCGCTGGAAGAAGCGTTTTTGACAAGCAAAAATTATAAAGTCATCTTTTGCATTGCTTTCATTGTGGCAGCTTTTACAATGGCATTCTTTATGTTTTTTAAGTGGGATTTGACAGGGTGGTGGAATTATATCCTATTCATTTTAACATTAATATTGGTTTTTATATCAACGCTTCTTTTTGTACTCATTCCTGTTGCCTTTGTGGTCCGCATCATCTTTACGCGTTTGTTGAAAAAAAAGATCGATATGTTGGATCAAGCACTCTGGAAGCGAAGAAAAACGGCTTACCAACAAAACAGCGCGTGAAGGGAGGGCAGAAAATGAATACTGGTCTTTATATATTCTCATGCGTTGTAGGAGACCTTCTCTTCGTGCAATGTTTGAAGGTGATGGAAAAAAATGCACCGCTGATATTGTCTTTATAAAAGATGAGGGATACAAGCGTTTGATATTGATGAACCCTCATCCATTGTGAGGACGAAAGCTTCGGTTCATGAAAATGGCTTAAAAATTTGAGACAAATGAGGGGTAAAAAATGAGGGGCAATGGAAAAAATGCACCATTGGATAAAGAACCACGGTCTTTTGTGCTTGAAGAAGCGTTTCTGACACGCAAAAATTATAAAGTCATCTTTTGTATTGCTTTCATTGTGGCAGCTTTGAGAACGGTTCTTCGCTTCGTACCCATGTTGCTTGGGTGGAAGTTGGTGGAGTGGGAAGGGGATGTCGTGGCAGCTCTCTTGTTAATCATGTGGCTTATATCAGCGCTTCTTTTTGTACTCATCCCTGTTGCCTTTGTGGTTCGTATCATTTTCACGGTTCTGTTGAAAGAAAAGATCGATATGTTGGAGCAAGCACTCTGGAAGCGAAGAAAAACCGCTTCTCAACAAAACAGCGCATGAAGGGGCGGGGAAAATGATAGATATTAAAATAATGGATATTATTGTTGTACTCTCGTGGGGTGTGGGCTTGATGCTTTTCACGCTGCTTTCTGCTGTGGTCATGATGTTTATTTGGGCATTGTATTACTCTACTTTCAAGCGGGTGAGACTGTATTGCCAAGTGACAAAAGAATTAAGCCGCGTGCTTGAACAACCTGTTGCTTTTGAGCCGTCTAGTGGAGCAACGCCGATGATTAAGCCGTTATCTGAGGAAAAAGAGTTTTCTCTTTCTGATGAGGAAATCTTAACGATGGAAAGTGCAACGGCGCTTTTAAAGAGTTTGGGGTGGAAGGTGGAAATTGAAGGAAAAAGAGATCATTTGGCCACCTATTATTTACCAGATCGTGAAGTGCAGTTTCTTTATAATGCTGAGAAGGGGTATCCGCGATTTGATTGTGCAATTGCGGTGGTTTCTGGTATCCATGCGGCGACTTGCCAAACGATAGACCCTTATAATTCTGGAGGCTTGATTGCTCTTGAATTGAGTTTTGATGTGAAGGGGTTGGAAATTTTTGAAGAAAAGGTAAGCGTTGGATGTTTACGTCGTGCACTTGAGAAAGCTTTCGATGAGGCAATGACTGAGGTTGATCTTGGCAAGATGCTTCACTCTCAATATAGAATCCTGCCTTGGGAAAACAAAACTGTGGTCCCTCGGTTGGCTTCTTATTCCCTGCGTTATCTTGCGGCTCTGGCTTTGATGGGCGATGTTGAAACTTTACACTCTTATCACAAAAGCTTTATAGAAGGTGAGAAGCTGGGCTTTGAGGCAAGCATTGAAGAAGAGCATCTGGAACGCGCGATGGTGATCGCTCAGGCGGTAGAAAAGACAAAGCAACCCAGTTACGATTTGCTTCAACAGGCGGCAAAGGATTTTTCCATGGAGGTAGAAAGCTATGAATGTTTTAGAGCTACAGATCCCAATTTGTGCAATAGAAGAAGAGATTCTTATGAAAATTTGATCGAGGAAAAAAGACAAGAATTAAGGCAACAGGGATATTTTGTTTATGAAAAGGACGCGATTTGTGAGGTTGATGGAAAAAACTATCGTCCCGATATTCTTTACATAAAGGATGGGGAGTTAGAATATATGGATGTAGAAATTAGGATTGATGAAAAAAATTATTGAGAAAAATAAAGAGTTTAGATAAATTAAAAAGAGCTTAAACCTGAAAATAATGCGTAAAAAGCGCGAAGCGTAAAAGCAGAGGGGAACAATGCAGGAGAAAAAAGCAACATTTGAAGTGTCTTTCTTTTCATTTAGAAAATTTATGGTGTCTTCAGTGGAAAGGTGTAAAGGGGTGGGACGGTGTAAAATAATAGGGCACCGCTTTTTCATCATGTTTTATACATGCCTTATCATGATGGCTTTAGAAGTTCCTGCGGGTGCAAAATCTCTGGTACAGCCGTTGCAATGGACAAGATGGGAAGGAATTGGTTCTCTTATTTTTCTCTTACCAGTGTTGATATGGTTTTGTCTTCTCACACCCCTTCCTATTTTGTGGGGGATTTATCGTTTTAAAGAGCGTAAATTGGAAAAAATAAAGAAAAAACTAAAAGAAAAAATAAAGCAGCAAGAGATTAATCAATGAGGTTATACGCATGAGGGGTGAGGCCGCAGTTTTTATTTTGTTTCTGCCGATTGGATATTTTTTTCTAAATGCAGTTACAGTTTTTGCCATTTTTGTGAATATGATTATTGTGGCGCCTTATTATTCTTTAATCAAGCGTTTGAGGCTCTATTACAGAGTGAAAAAACAAAGACGTTTGATGAAAGAACATCCACAGCGTTTTTGTTTCTTTGAAAAAAGCGGAAAAGAAAAAGAGAGAGTGCCACAAAACTTAACACTAGAAACACAGATAAGTTTCTATTCGTTAAAAAAATGGCTCGCTTTTTCACGCAAAGATTATATCCTCCACGCATGCCTCTCTTTCATCATTATGTTTTTCAAAGCTTATGTCTATGTGAGTTTCTCTAAAAGGGTAGCTGAGATAGATGAGAGCAGATTTGAATATCTTGTCATTCTCTTGCTTTTCTGGTTTTTTTTATCGGTATGTATTTTTGCAACGATCCCTGTTGTTGTGATCCTTCGTGAAATTTTAACTCATCGATTGAAAAAGAAGATTCAGCAATTGGAAGAAGTGACTGAAGCAACCCAATCAATCAATTTATAAAAAGAAGGGGATAAAATGCATTACGAAATAGCGGCATTTTGGACGGTGATTTTTATCATTCTGCTGGGGGGTTTTTTTGATTTTTTCTTAACAATACCCATTGTGGCACTGTATATTTCTTTTATCAAGCGTTTGATCTCTTATTACAAGGTTACCAAACAATTAAACGCAGCGCTGAAAAAGCGCACGTAGTGCTCGTGTCATGGGGGAGGCATAAGTTTTAGATCATGCCATTGCTTCATGACGTGAGAGGAGGGCATCGATTGTTTTTCTCATTTTACGCTGATCTCTGGGGGGGGAAAGGGTTGATGGTGAGTGATAGGCTTATAATAAGCTTGTAATAGGCTTTAATGGGGCTGTTGATCGGAAGTTATTATTTTCTGTGAATTTGTAAAATCGTAAAAATGTGGAACTGTAATAGGGGGTGTGGTTGGTCAAGGGCTGTGAGGATTGTGGAGCGCTTGGGGAGAAGAGGTGCCAATGGAGGCATAAAGGTTGGATTGTGCAATGCGTCAAAATTAGAATGGGGGGAATGGAGGGCGTTGGGGGAAAAGGGTTGATGGCAATGAATAGGCTTATAATAAGCTTGTAATAGGCTTTAATGGGGCTGTTTATCGGAAGTTTGTTGTTTTCTGTGAATTTGTAAAATCGTAAAAATGTGGAACTGTAATAGGGTGTGTGGTTGATCAAGGGCTGTGAGGGTTGTGGGGCGCTTGGGGAGAAGAGGTGCCAATGGAGGCATAAAGGTTGGATTGTGCAATGCGTCAAAATTAGAATGGGGGGAAT
>NZ_JBHIQK010000008.1:86151-94015 GCF_042196545.1 Bartonella sp. AC70YNML | reverse complement strand
GGAGGGCGTTGGGGGAAAAGGGGTGATGGTAAGTGATAGGCTTATAATAAGCTTGTAATAGGCTTCAATGGGGCTGTTGATCGGAAGTTTGTTATTTTCTGTGAATTTGTAAAATCGTAAAAACGTGGAACTGTAATAGGGTGTGTGGTTGATCAAGGGCTGTGAGGGTTGTGAGAGGGGGATAAGCCCGTGTGAGGAGGAAAAAAATGTTTGGTTTTGGAGCTGTTGATATAAGGACGCTGTTTAGAGGCGTAAAGGAGAGGGATTGTTCGTTCTAAAAGCCTATGATGTAGAGAGTATGAGTTATTCAAGAGGGTGTTTGGGTATGGATAGAGTTTGAAGGGGCACTGCTTCTTTGCAAAGCAGAGGTATTGATCATAAGTTTTGTTTATTCATATGGTTTTTTATGGCATCCAGTACCTGTTGGCTTATCTCCTGATGGGGCAGCCGTCGTAAACCTTTTGGGGTTGTTTTTTGTCCTAATTGAATGGGGATAAAATCAACCTTGTTTTTGCGTGCGCACTCGAGGATTATTTGATCATGCGTGTTGGAACCAAAAATATGAAGAATACATGGTGGTTTAGGCAAAAGAGCTAACTGCTCAATTAATGCGCAGGAAAATGCATGGGCAGGCGAATGAATCCATAATATGCAATATTTTAGATCATGCCATTGCTTCACAGTTTCTAAAAATTGCGCCTTTGATGCCGCACAATCATAATCCAACGACACGCACAACTGTTTGTTGTGCAATGCCTCAAGCTGGACTTTATGGGAAAGAAAGCGTGCAGCAATAATCACTTCTTGCGGCTCTAGTGATTGATACAAAGGAGCAAGCATCCCTGTGCCCCCTACCACTAAATAACGATAGCGCGCCTCTTTTTTTTTCATGCCCCCTCCCTTATTGCTTTAAATCCCACCTCTTTGCTTTAAAAATGTGTACATTTCATCAGCAAGTCTTTCACAACGTGTTTGTACCTCTTCACTTATAACTTTCCAAGTACGACCTTCATCATCTGAGGAAAAATCTTCGTTGGAAGAGGCAATTTGACATTGGAGTGTGTAACCATAAAGCGTGTGCACCACCGGCACTAAATGTTCACAAGGTTGTGCGCATTTTTTGGCCGTACTCCCATGAGAGATAAGTCCAACAGGTTTATTTAAAAAGGCATTATAGGCTAAATTATCAAGAGCATTTTTTAAAACACCCGAATAAGACCCTTGATAAACGGGGCTTGCTAGAATAACACCATCAGCCGCTGCAATGGTTTTTACAAACTCACGGACTGCTGCACTTGGATTAGCCTCAACCTGCTGATGATAATCTGGATCTGTCATTGGCAAGGGATGTTCACGCAAATCAACCCAATGAAGTGATGCACCCCGCTTCATGAGGCAATCCGCTAAATAACTGGCTAAAGTTCTTGTTAAGGAAGGTTGACGCACAGACCCCAAAATAATTGCTATATTCAACAGGATTCTCCTTTATTTTTTTCCCAACAAGCCTATAACGCAAGGCTTATAAAGAATTATGAGTAAAATGATGCGTATCATTATGCTGTCCATAAAGAGCAATTGTGATGGTATCGCATCATCATAGAATCAGTCCATGCTAACAAGATTGTTGACAAAACAACACCTCAAACTTGTAAGGGAATGTTAGTGCTTTCATTAATATTAAAACGCGTGATCTCAAAAATAGCGGCTGTCTCGTGTCTTAGAAGCGTTTTTATGAATATGTTCTGAGCTATTGCCTTGCAAGAACTCTAATGAAATATGGAAGATATCATCGTATTTTGAATGATCATTGAGCTTTTTTAATTGGAATAAGAAAGTTGTTAGATTTTCTCATTTCAAATGCTCTTATTGCGCGATCATTTGCAAATCAATGGAAGTTCCTTTTTTTATGTCTTAAGTGGGGGGCCGAAAACAATGAGAAAAGAATAAAAATGCTTCTGTTTTTTCAAGGGATAAAGGCTATCGTAAAGGCGGGATATGGCTGTTGTTGGGGCAGGGGTGGGGTTGTTGTAGGAGCCTTAGGGTAATGGGGGTGTCTGTGTTGAGGAACGGAGTTATGGCGTGCTTGTTGCAAGGGGAGGGTAAGGCTATTGTAGAGGCCGCAGGGGGGCGTATATGAATGGTGCCGGATTACATTTTTTATTGAAACAATAGGGGTGATAGAGTTTATAGTAAGGAGAATATATTCATGGGGGCGCTATTGTTATCTCTTTCATGGGGGCTGTTCATGAAATGGGGGTGACGCGCGTTGGTTTGCAAGTGTTGAGAGATGTTTCTTGAAAACAAGCACGTGAATTGGCAAAAGTATTGGCAACATAAATATGCAATACGAGTGTTCTCTGAGGTATTCTGTTTGACGACAATGGATGTAATTGTGCTTGAGAGGTTATTCGTGTCCTTATAAAAGTTAGGGACAAACAGTTGCATAAAAGGGAAGAGCAAATGAAGGGGGAAAATTACACGTTTTATAACAAACGGTGCTCTCTTGTTTTTGGAAAATCATTTTGTTCTTATAAAGATCATATTATTATTTGTCTTATTTCTATCCTTATTGGGATAGGTTATAAAGCTCTTTTGATCCCATTAGAATCCAAGTGGTCGTTGAGTGTATCGCAGGATAGCACTCTTTTGTCGCTCTTTGTGATGCGTGAAGTCATCATGGTTGTTGTTGTTGCCTTGATGCCTGTTTTATTGGTGCTTTATCTCATCTTAACGTATTTGTTAAAAAAAATGATTCAGCAGTTAGAAGAGGCTATCCAGCAACGGGGTCACACAACCGATCAACAAAATAATCCGGTAAAAAACAATAGAGAAAGAATAAGCAGTTTTTTTATCGTATATTTTTGGTTGATATTTCTGCTAGATGTCTTTTTTCCTGTGGGTGTTGTCATGCTCATTTTAGAATTTTATTATTTTGTTTTCAAGCGCGTGAGAACGTATTGTAGAGTGAAACGGGAATTAAAACGCATAGGAAAAGAGAGTGACAAGGCGCTTGCGTAGCTATTGTGAGGGGGGAGAGGCACTGTTTGGAAGCTTGTGACACAAGAAAGAGGGGATGGTTGGAAAATCATCAGGCAAAGAGGATAAAGAAGCCTATCAGGTTTGTAATGAGGAAGATGCTCTTAATCATTTGGAAGAGCAACCGCGCTTTTAGAAAGTTGGGGGTTTTTATTGAAAATAAGGGAAGCACCATGCATTGTACTTTTCGTGGTTCTTAAAAGAGCGGGCATGAGATAAAGAAATGCGTTTTTCATAAAAAGGAAGAGCAATGAAGGGGAAAAATTCAGCATTTTATAATGGACTGCGCCATTTTTTCGAAAAAAGTGTTTTTTCTGTGCAAGAGCATGTTGTCATTTGTTTTCTCTCACTCATTATTGAGCTATGGAATAGGATTTTCTTTCTTGAGCTGTGGAACAGGATTTTCTTTCTCTCATCCTTGGATAGCAAAGAGTACAGCATTTTCTCTCTTGAGTTGTGGAACAGGATTTTCTTTCTCCTATCCTTGGGTAGCAATGGGGAACGGACAGGGTGGTGGGATACACCTCTTTTTCTCTCTCTGTATGCGTTTTGGAAAGTTATTATAGTGTGTGTTTTGGTCTTGTTCCCAGTTATGTTGATGCTCTGCATCATATTGTGGCGTTTGTTGGTAAAAAATATTCAAAAATTGAAAGAAATAAACCTGCAACGGGGTAAAATAACCTATCAAAAGGATCGGTATAAAAAAGGCGATAGAGAAAAAAGGAGTGATATGCTTGTCATGATATTTGTTCTCGTGCTTATGTTCGTGACATTGGGGGTTGCTTTTATTCCCATGATGATTTTGGAACTTTATTATGGTGTCTTTAAGCAGGTGAGAACGTATCGCTGTTTAAGAAAAGAACTGAAAAACGTCTTGAAAGAACAGGATACAGCGTTTGAGAAGTCGTGAGAGGGGGAAAAATAATGAAGAAATTATGAGAGATTCAATATTTACAGGGATTGCTCTCTATACCATTTTGCCTCTGAGATGTTTTGGTGCTCTTTATGGGTTGTCCATAAACATTGCTCTAAGGGGCAGTGTTGAGGATGGCATTGAGTGGAAGAAAAGCCGATTATGGATCAGTGTTGATTAAAGGGAATAAGAGCCCGTGGGGTTTAGAGCCTAGAGTGAGCGCTTGAGACTTACTTTATCGTTTGAGTCCTGAGGAAGGAACGGTTTTGCTCGTAGGCGCCGCGCGGTATATGGGTTGTTTTCGTATTTTTAGGAGCCTTGTTCATTCAAGCTTTGAAATGAATCCTATTGAAGTGGGGATGCAGGGTCATTTTCTTGAAAATAGGAGAATTTTTAGGAAGAAAAAGCTGAATTGTGACTATTGTTTATAGATTGGTACGGTTTGAAAATCTTCACTGTTTGAGATGTGAGGAAGGCAAGAGGGGCCAAGGCAGCAGGAATATTATAATTTTTATTATGACGTAAGCCATAACGGCCTGTGTACTTTTCTTTATTCCGGTGGTATTTGGGTTTTGCATCATCAAAATGCGTAAATTGGAAAAAAAGATCCAGAAACGAGAAGAGGCAATCTCTGTGTGAGACAAATAAGCTCTCTGTCACACGGGGCTTTTCAAAGAGTGAGAGGGGAATACATGAAGGAGCAAAATTGGACATCAGAGCAAGAAAAGCATAAAGGAGTGCATTCTTTTTCGCTTCAGCAAGTGTTGCTCTCAGCAAAGGATTATAAAGTTATTTTTGCTATTGCTGTTGTCTTTGTCATCTGGAGAATGGTTCTAGGAATACCAGGTGTATTAAATTGGCAGCTGACAGGGTGGCAATATGTTGTGCATGCCGTTCTCCTTAAAACAACGGACATTATAATGGTCTGTGTCATTATTTTTATTCCGGTTATGTTACGGCTTCGCACCAAAGTGACGGGTGAGTTGTACAAAAATATTCAGAAACTAGACGAAGCGCTCTCTGAGCGAGAGCAAATAAGCTCTCTGTCGCACGGGTTGTGTAAATAGTGAGGGGGGAAAAATGAACAGTGATCCTATAGCTGTACTTCTATTAGATCCCGAGTTCTGGGTATTTATTGTTATTTGCATGATCATTATCATGCTTGTTTTAGCTCTTTATACCTCTGTCTTTAAACGGATGAAAATGAATTTCCAAGTGAAAGGCGCGTTGGAACGCGTGCTTAAAGAAAATGATCTTGCAATGCAGCAGTTTTGGAAAGATGAAGCCGTGCTGCAGAAGAGGCGTTTGCAACTAAAGGAAAAGGAAAAAGAACCCTTTGTCGGTTATGATGATGATGAAATTCTCACGATAGAAAGTGCAACAGCGCTTTTAAAAAGCTTGGGGTGGTCTGTGGACATCGAGGGAAAAGGAGATTATTTGGCAACCCTCTTTTTACCAGATCGCGAAGTGCAGTTTCTTTATAACGAAAAACACGTGGAAGAATTTTCCCCGTTTGATCGCGGGCTTTTAATTATGAGCGGTGTTTTTGCGGCTGCTTGTCAGACGATTAATCCTCATAATTCTGGGGTTTTGCCAACGGTATTTATGAATTTTGTGCCCAATGGATTGGAAATTTTTGAAGAAAAAGTGAGTGCCGCGTGTTTAAAAAAAGCGCTTGAAAAAACTTTAAAATGGACAATGGAAGATGATTCTTTGCATGAAACTTTTCGCTCTCAATATCGTCTTCCTCCTTGGGAAAAAGACTCTTTATCTTGGACACCGAATGATGACATAGAGCTCGCACCTTATGCTTTGCTGCATCTTGCTGCTCTTGCTTTGCTGGGCGATGTGGAGACTTTAGCTTCTTATGACGAAAGTTTTACGGCAGGGAACCAGCTTGGCTTTGATGAAACCATTGAAAAAGTTCATTTGGAACGCGCGATGGTGATCGCTCAAGAAGTGGAAAGGGAAGGAAAGTTCAGTTACGATCTGCTGGAACGGGTTGCTGAGAAGTTGTCCATAGCCATGGACTATCAGCTTTTTAGAGATAGAAACCTTAATTTGTGTAATCAAAAACGAGATTTTCATAAAAAATTAGTTGAGGAGAAAAAACAAGAATTAAGAGAACAAGGATTTGAAGGGGTGAGTGATGAACAGTTCGTGTTTGAAGCAGAGGGGGTAAAACATGCTCCTGATATTACTTATATTAAAGATGGTAAAATCGCATTTATGGATATAAAAATTGATTAGTGTTGTACTCTCCTGTTGAAGAAAAGCGCTCTTATTTAAAAGATGTGAAAGCGCTATGATTGAGACGCTTTCACACCTTTCTTACCAGAGCAAAATAAAGTGTTCGAAAAATCGAGAATAATAGCCAAGATTTTAAAAAATAGACTGAAAATGGCTTGATCCTCAAGAATAGGGGAGAAAAATCAATTATAAATTCGCTCTCTTCTTTAAGACGGTTCTGTTGTTTTGTTAGAAAATGCTCATAAATTAGCGCTTGAATAAGCGCTATGAGGGAAAGCTTCATTGACTCAAGGGGCGCTACGGGGGAGCTATAAAAGAGGGTAGAGCCTAAAAGAGGGTAGAGCCTAAAAGAGGGTAGAGCCTTTGTCATTTGAGATGAGAGGAAGGCAAAAATGCCATTTTTGAGCAGTGTTAAGCTCTTTTGCCTTTGAGGTATTTTTTGTCTTTTTAAGAAGTCCTTGCCAATGAAGCAGCGCTTGTTAAGCTTCAACAGTGTTTCAGTATGGTGATATTGATGTAAAAATTTATGGTATTTTTGTGTTTTTAAGTCTGTTTCATGGAGATCTGGAAGCCAATTCGATGACGTAGGGGATGCATGGTCATTTTCTTGAAAACAGAAGAATTTTGGGAAAAACAAGAAGATTGCGGACCCTTATTAACTAAAGCGCTATGGGAGGGAAGCTAGGGGGTAGAGCCTTTGTCATTTGAGATGTGAGACAAGTAAAAATGGCATTTTTGAAGGCGATGATATTTGGCCAATAAAAATAAAAACACAATAAAAATTAAACTAAAACAAAGGAAAAATTAAACTAAAAAAGGCCCCATTTTATAAAGGGCCTTTTTATTTAAATTTTTACAATATACACAAAATGTATATAACCTTACTTTAAGAACTTTTTGTATCTTATATTTTATTAGCAACAAGTTGTAAGAAATATATAATAAGTGATCCTAAAAAACCAGCTATTGCATTCAATAAATTTTCTGCTTTATCGTATATATCGTTGATGGATGCTTGTTCTGATGCGCTTCTATTACTGACTCTCAGTATATTCAATGTATCCGATGTGTCCCTTACTTGTTTAACAAACTGTAAAGTTGTTTTCTCAATAGTATAAGGAGCAACAATAGGAGAGGGTTGTTTATTGACTATACGATCAGATTTTTGAATCGCGAGAGCTAAACCACTTGTAATAGCCCCAGCTATGAAAAAATATCTGATATTCATAGTTTTTCTCCTATATTTATTTCTATAAATAAATATCGATACGTATCATATATAAATTCGATTTAAATAACTATAGTAAAAATACAACAATCACAAAAAAGAATAAACTTTGTCTAGAAATTGACAAAATTTACCCTTAATTGCCTTAATGAATTCTTTCAGATTCGACTTTATGAAGGCGTAAAAAAGTTTGAAAGCTCTGTAGAGAAGTGGAATCCCATAAGGTGGGTGATACAATAGTTGCTAGCAAACTTCTTTTTGTATCTTTGATCAAGGATTCATAAAAATGAGGGTTCATAAAAATGATATGCGATGAAAGTTGAGTAAACCCCTTGAGGGGAAAGATGCACTCTTTTTGAAGGCTAGAGTGCATCCTCATAGATTGGATGCCTCCTTTGAGGGTCGGAGGTATCCCTTGAGGGGAAGGATGCACTCTT
>NZ_JBHIQK010000008.1:77416-86051 GCF_042196545.1 Bartonella sp. AC70YNML | reverse complement strand
TAGAGTGCATCCTCATAGATTGGATGCCTCCTTTGAGGGTCGGAGGTATCCCTTGAGGGGAAGGATGCACTCTTTTTAAGGGCTAGAGTGCATCCTTTCCATGGATTGAATGTACTCTTTGGAGGCCAAAGTACATTCATAGGGAAAGGCATATTCCATAAGAAACAGAGATAACAAAAAAATTTGTTTTTATATTTTATATTGATAGGTTGCTGTATTTGCGAGGGCTATTCATTCTTTATTCTCAATATTTAAGATGATTATGGGATAAGGGTTGTTCGTCAATACAATCGTAAAAGACGCTGAGTATTTTTATAAAAATTGAGATATTTTTGTGCCTTTTTCTTGTTTTTTTTGTGTTTACACAAGATATGCACGGCTTTTCAACAGTTTGTTTTTTTTAGCTTTGCTAATGGCGTTGGCTAAACACTTCAATTGTTTTAACTGCTTCAATACCGTCTTAAAAAAACAGTGCGTTATAATATGACAAAATAAGTTGTATAATTTTTGATTCTTACGCGATGCTAGAAAAAGGGGAATGTTAGGAGAGATGTTGTCTATATTCTTAGTTTATCTCTTAAGTTAGGAAAATTAACATACTTTCCGAATCTATTTTTTATTCGGTTTAACGGTTAAAGAGCAATAGCTGAATGGAATCATACTTGTCTCATGTTTTTATTCTCACGCCTTAGATTTTTTCTCATAGGGATTTTATTTTTTAATGGGGGATTTTATTTTTTAATGGGGGATTTTATTTTTTAATGGGATTTTACGCGACTCACGTAAAATAGAATGTTCTAAATAGAATATATTTGTGTAGCGCATTTACGTACTTGTTTAAAAATATTATGTGATCTTATCATCACAATTATATTGGTGATTGGGGATATTGGTAAATCTGATAATGGAGAAATTTCTTGTGAAGTGGATAAGCCCTTCTTTAAATTCTCATAAGGGGAAAGCCAGCACTATCATACTATTCTCACCTCATGTGATGACAGCCTTTGGCTCTTGAGCGTGTTCATAAGAGGCATTTTGATTCTTTATCTTTGAAATCTTTGAAGTGCTTTATTTCATATGTCTCTTATGTTTGTAATGTGGAAAAGACAAGGTGTTGATTGATTCAACATAAATAAGAGAATCTTGCGATATTCTGCTCTCTTAATTTTAATCTGAAGAACAATTGATTGTGATTATACATCAGCCTATTGGTGTGATACGATAAAGAATATCATCAAATATTAGTCATTCTATTATGGTGTAAAACAGCTTATACCGTAAAACACTATCCTTTAAGGTTTGGTGATATGAAGCAAGCTTTTTGGGATATGTTTTAAGTGTTTTTAGGGGCGTGGTGAATCTTTGAGACAGAGCAATCTTCTGTTGCGCCTTGAGTTTAGCGGCAAACCCTGAATAGAAGCCAAGAGGGAATGGAAGCCAAGAGGGAAGTGTATCCAAGCTGTTTGTAAATCAGATTGAGTTAAGAATCTTTGTTCTTTAAGAATGGAACGCAAGTCAATTTGACAAAAGAATGATCTATTTTGCGGGTAGACCTTATAGAGAAATATCACAAAGCTTCATAAGGAAGTGATTGAAGACAATACAGTTACAAAAAAGTACAGTCATAAAAAAAGTCCTCCGTCGCAATCAGAGGACCAAAAAGCAGGAGAATTTTAACATTGACTCGCAGGACGTGTCAAAAAAGAATAAATTTAAAAGGCCGTACTAAATACAAAAAAATCATACTTAAAGAATCTAACACATTATAATTAGCAGAGAATTGAAAAAATAGCAATATAAAAAATACTTTTTACAAAAAATTTTGTCATTTTGCATTAAAACTTAATACTTTTTTCAATTGAATATTTATTTTAAGACTCGATATTAATTAAACTATATTTAAAAATATTATGATGCATGCAAGCATTTTGAGAATATTCTTCAATAAAAAACGCATTAAGAGCCCCCATGATTATAGGATTGATATGGGGGAAGGATTTTTGTTTTTAAGAGTGCGGGGTGTATCTTAAGTATGTGTGAGGGGGGTGAAGTATTGTCCTTTTGGGTGGGGGCAAGGTGATGGAAATAGGGGCGAGAGCTGCTGGATGGTTGAGCTCGTGTGTGGGGGAAAGGGCTTATAGAGGGAGCGGGAAGGATGGGAGGCCGCTTAAAATGGCGAGGGAGATTATTCAAAATGTTTATGGTTTGCATATCCCCAATGAAATGCGAGCAAGTCTAAACAATCTCGTAAATGATCGGCAAGGGAGTTTTGTTTGCGTTTTGAAGAACTTAATTCTTTGATCGCTTGTCCGTGGCCTATAACCCGCTCAAGAAGAGAATAGCCAAGAATACCAAGTTGAACTTTAATGGTTTTTAATTGATTGGAGGCTGCTATTTGACGTTCAATGGGGTGTGTGTACCCTTGGCTACAGGCAACCTTTTCACGGGTGTAGTCAAGGCTCATGTGGAGATCGGCTTGGCTTTGACGCCAGTAAAAATAAAAACGTTCTGCCGCTTTATATTGGGCTTTGCTGAGATGCCCTTTGGCATATAAAAGGGCAATGGGATGGCTTTGTGCATTGGCAATGGCTTTAATCGTGCGCGGGTTACTGGAACTTTCTGGATGATTGGGTTTAAAATAAGGATTACGCGTTTCTACAGGGATTTCTTGCGTCTTTAAATGACCAATGTGCTTTCCTTGATTTTGATGATCAAGCGGGCAGGTTTGCATGTTTTTTTTCTCTTGATGGCTCATAACATCTCCTTAAAAATTTTAATTTTGATTCTTTCATGTTTATGCAAAGAAACGGGATTGTGCTGTTGTATGCTTGTTGAGGAATAGGTTTTTATATCTGCTTGTTGCGTGAGGGGACGTTTTTCAAAAGGGTGTGGGGTGGTGGTTTTCTTTTGCTGCTGTCATTTGTTTGTACGAGAGATTTATACGGGGGCGGGGATTTTGCGGGGGCTGTGCGAGGGATTTTGTGGGAGTGGTGTGTGTCGTTCTCTTTGTGGTTCTGCTTCTTTAAAGGATGGGCGTTTTGTTGCATGATGGGCATTCTTTCTGATTTTATTGCTGTGGGGGGGAGGATTGATGTCGCAGGATTTGGTTTTTTGCCATGGTTGATGTTTTTCTGCCTCTTGGGAGCTTTATTTCTATTTATGTGGGGAGGTATTTGAGGGATCATGAAAGGCAGAAATTTTTTTAAGAAGATGGGGTTTGGGGGGCGTTATTGGCGGGGATCTCATGTTGTTTATACGGTTGCTGAACGCATGGGGTGGCGCTGGCTTTGGTTCTTAATTCCGTGAGGGTATCCTTTTGGGTTTTGTCATTGGGCTGATTTATAGAGGTGTAAAGCATCTTGTTATGATTTGGCTCTTGAAAAGAGAGGGGTTTTGTCGCATGGTGGATATTTTTCTTGAGTGACTTGATGGGGGAGGTGAGTGATGGCGCGCGGGCTTTTGTCTTTGAAGGGATTGGTGTTTAGCTGTATTGTGGCCTATGTCTCTGTGGCTGTTTATGTGGAAATGAAGGCTCTTGGGATGACGTGGGGCATATTTTTACGAGCTGTGGCGTTTTATGGCATTCCCGGTATTTTCCTTATGTTGGGTTATGAAGTAATGCAGCGGCGTGGTGTAACGAAGGGGTTGTTCCTTAAGATGGTGTTGTTGAGCTTCATTTTGGCTGCTGTCTCTGATTTTGTTTATGCGCAAGCCGAGCATTTGGGCTTGACTCAGGTGTGGTTCTTAAACAAGTGGGTGTTTTATGTCCTTTTGGGCTTTGTCCTTGCTCTTATTTATAGAGGGGCAAGGCGTCTTGGGTTTAGGATTTCATTCTTTGAAAAGGATTGATCTTTTGCGGCATTTTGGGCATGATCTTTGGTTTTTATTGATGAAGGAGCGGGGCGTATGGGTGATTACGCGGGACATATTTTTTAAGGGACTGGCGTTTTGCTGCATTTTTGGCTTGGTCCTTGGCTTTTCTTATGAGGATGCGGGGCGACCGGCTATTCCGTGGGAGGTGTTTTGGCAGGGGGGGTGATTTCTTGCATTGTTGCAACTGTCCTTTGTTTTATTTTGGTGGGAGCAGACCGTAGGACTTTTACGTGGGGTGTGTTTTTGAAGGCGGGGGTGTTTTGCACCATTGCTGCAGTGGTTCTTGGCTTTGCTTATAAGGGAGCGAAGCATTTTGATATATCGTGGGAATTTTTAGTGATGGGAGCGGTATTTGTTGCATTGTTGGCGCTGTCCTTGGTTTTACTTATGAGGGTGCGGGGTAAATGGATATCGCGTGGGGTATTTTTATTGAAGTTTCTGGTGTTTGGCGGCGTTGTTGGCACTGTTGTTGGGTTGGCACATGTGGGAGCCAAGCATATGGGCTGGAGCACGCTTTGGTTCTTGAACGATAGGGGGTTCTTGAACGATGGGGTGTTTGTGAGCAGTGTTGGATTTGTTCCTTTTTTTGCTCTGGAGAGGGGTATGGTGTGTGCGTGTACTGTTGGGGGGCTTAAAAAAATGAGCATTTTTCTTTTCCACCGGCGTGATCTTTGATGTTCTTTCTGTGAGGGGTATTTGATGTCGAACAATGTGATGTTTTTGCTGTTGCCTTGGTTTTTCTGCTTTTTTGGGTTTTTCTGCTTTTTTGCTGTTGCCTTGATTTTTATTTATAAGATTGCCAAGCGTCGCTCTGTTACAGGGTGGATGTTTTGGAGATGGGTGGTGCTTTATGGCGCTCTTGCCACCTACCTTGGTTTTATTTATGTGGGCGTGGGCCGTCGTGCTGTTGACGGAGAGCTGCTCTTGAAGGGGGCGGTATTTTCTTGCATTTTTGCAACTGTCCTTGGTTTGGTGCATTTGGGCGTCAAGAGTATGCCTGTTGCTTGGCAAGTGTTCTTAAAGGCGGTTATGTTTTGTTGCATGATGGGCTTTATCCTGTGGTTTGCTGCTGTGGGTGTCAGGGATATGGATAGCATAAGGGCGGTATTCTTAAAGGTTTTGCTCTTGTCTGTATTGTTGAAAGTGCTCTTGGGGTTCTTTATACGCGAGCAAGGTGATACGGTGTTACAGAGGTTGTTGCGTGCTTTGAATTTTGTGCTGTTTTTCTGCATTTTGGCACCAATCCTTTGTTTTACCCGTCTGGGAGCAGAGAATCTAGGGTTGAGCTGGCTTTGGTTCTCGGATGAGAGGGTGTTGCCCTTTATTGTTGGATTTTTTTCTCCTTTGATTTATCAGGGTGTAAGGCGTGCGCGTGTTCTAGGGGCTTGGTTCTTAAAGTAGGGGGTGTTTTTCTTCTCCATGGGTGTGATCTTTAATGTGCTTGCTGTGAGGGGTATGTGATGTCGAACGATTTGTTTTTTTTTGCTGTTGTTGGTGTTTTTCTACCTTTTTATTGTTGTCGTTATGTGTATTTATAAGGTTTCCAAGCGCTTCGATATTCCGTGGTGGCGGGTGGCGTTTTATTGTATTTTTGGTCTTTCCCTCCTTTTGAAGGAAGTGCTGTTTTACGGCATTTTAGGAGTCGTCCTTTTTTAGCTCTTGTGGGGATGGAGAATGTGGACATACCATGGGGACTATTGTCCTTGATGGGGCTGGTGTTTGCTGCACTGTTGGAGTGGTTTTTGATTTTGCATATGAGGGGGTGGCGAGATGGGGTGGTGACGCATTGTTTGTGGTTATTGAAGGGGGGGCGCCGTTGTTAGAGCGAGCTTTTTTTGTTTGCATTTGGGATTAGAGAATCTAGGGTTGAGCGGGCTTTGGTTCGCGAAGGATTGGGTGTTTTTCATCATTTGTGGATTGATCCTTCCTGTTGTTTCTATGGGAGCAGGGCGTGTGCGTGTGAAGGCGGTGGCGTTTTTAAAGAGAGTGGGGTTTGTGGGGTATTACAGATAACGTCGAGGGAATGATTGTTCAAAAGAACAGCGATAGCGGTAGGTTTGGGGATCAAACCAAAGCCCTATTTTGCCTTCAAAATCACCAGAACGTTGTTTGGCAATATTCATAATAACGCCGGGGCGTTTGGCTAAATCTGCTTTTTCTTGTGCGAGAGAGGCGGCAAAGATTTTGTCTTCTAACGGTCGATTGCGCCAAATGGTGATGATGTTAAAGGCATTGGCGCCAATCTCTGAGGCGCCTTTAATGTCTTCTGTGCTGGGGATATCTTTATCCAGACCGCTTTTGCGGGCATGGGCGACAAGGTGAATGTGCACACTGTTTAAAACAGCCCAATCAACCATTTTATAAACGGCTTGTTCTTGTCTTGCATAATCATCAGAGGCAATGCCAAGCCGCATCAAACTGTCGATGATAAATTGATCGCAGCCATAGCGCGCACGGCAATAGTCAAAGACATCAAGCAAGGTGTCAACGCTTGATTTGCCAACATGCTCATAAAGAATAAGCCCTTCATCTAAAAAATGAAGAATCCGTTCAATTGTCTCTTTTGTAGGCTGTTCTAAGCCGCCCGTTTGTTTGGTTAAACGGCGGAGCGATTGTTCTCCTTTCATCTCCAGAGACGCTAAGCAAAGCCGACTGTTTTGCGCAATCCAATGGGGAATACAGTCTGATAACAATTGGCTTTTACCTGCTCCACTGGCACCGCTCCATAGCGTTAATTCTGCTGGGCGGAAATGCACTTTGTCCTTCAGTTTAGGATAGGGAACCGTATAACCAAGATGTTTTTCAGGCTCTGGCCAAAACAGTCCGATGACTTTGTCTTTATAGTCTGAGGCGCGCCGTAAACCTTCTGGTGCAAAGCTTTTTGCTGAGGAAAAGGCTGCTTTTATGGTGGCTCTATCAATCCCTGCGGTTAAACAGTCATTGGCATCTTTAAGGGGTAAACGGACACGGTAGCAACGGTGGCGTCCAAGCCTGTTGGCAATCTCACGGGCTGCTTCTTCACCAGGCTTATCCATATCGGTGGCTAAAAAAATTGTTTCAAAAGCTTCTAAATGATCAAATTCATTTTCAATCCAATTGTGCTTTCCTCCACTGCCTCCTCCAAAGGGGACAGAGACCGCCGGATATCCATAGGCGGCTAAGGAAAGTGCATCAATTTCTCCTTCAGTGATGACAATGGTACGGTTTGTTGAAGAAAGAAGGGGAAACGGTGCGCGCTCCATTAAGGGGGCCTGCTGAAGCGCGTTTGTGGCGGTGGGGGTTGATGAGGGGGCGTGTTGAGGTGCCTGTGGGGCGGTTGGGGTTGATGAGGGTGCGTGCTGAGGCGCATGTGGAGCGGCTGGGGTTGATGAGGGTGTCTGTTGAGGCGCATGTGGAGCGGCTGGGGTTGATGAGGGTGCGTGTTGAGGTGCCTGCGTGGCGGCTGGGTTGGTTGAGGGTGCGTGTTGAGGCGCCTGCGTGGCGGCGGGGTTGGTTGAGGGTGCGTGTTGAGGCGCCTGCGTGGCGGTTGGGGTTGATGAGGGTGCGTGTTGAGGCGCCTGCGGGGCGGTTGGGTTTGAAGGGCAAAGGGCTTGCCAGCCAAACAAAATCGGTTCACAGTGTGCTGCTGTAGGTTTTGTTTTTGCTCCTGCTTGCGCAAGCCGTTCTTTAACTAAAGCAAGGGTGCCATCGGGTTTATAAAAGGGAAAAATGATTTTTTCGCCATCTTCTCCTATGCGGTAACGCTTTATAATCTCTAAAGGAATGTGGCGTTCTTTGTGGAGATAGGTTTTTACAAGATTTTGCGGGGGGCGCCCTGTAGGGACCGGTGGACGGCGATAGGAACGATGGGGTGCCATAAAGGGTTTGGGGCGTGTCAGATTGAGAGCCGCGCGTGCTTCTTCTAAAGCTTGAGAGAGACTAATGCCTTTGACTTCACACCAAAGGTCTAAAAGATCTCCTCCAATGCCTTCTGCAAAATCATACCAAAGCCCTGCTTTGCTGCCGCTTAGGCAAATCGATAAACTTTGACCTGCCTCACCACGTGTGTTGCCTACAATCCAATTGTTGCCTCGTTTGTGCCCTTGGGGAAGAAGCATTTCTGCTATTCTATCTGCTTGTGAGATAAGTTTTTGTTTGATTTCAAAAATTGTGCTCATGGTCATTCGTCTGGTGAATATATTGTTGTTTTTTTCAGATGTGAGAGGTGAGAATTCTGTTTTACTGTTCTCGTTGTTCGATCACATGGTGAAAGGTTTTGTGCTATGCGGTCCTTTTTTGTGCGGGACTTGCTCTATCCTGAAAGTTTTTGAAATGGCTGTGTTGGTATCTGTTTGCCAAGGGTTTAGGAAGGTGGTGCCCTTTGAGAGGGGCGCGTTGGAAGCAGGTAGGGTGGATGATGCAAGAAGGTGGGGGGATGTCTGAGAGGGTGGTGCATTTTGGAGTCCTGTTTTGGGATATCTTGTTGGGGCATGTGTTGGGATGCCTGTGTGGGAGGGAGAGTGCCAAGGAGTTTGCTTTTCATTGAAGGTTTTTGAAGCTGCTCTGTTGATGTCTGCTTGCCAAGAGCATGGGAAGTGGCACCTTGAGAAAAGGAGGAAAGCGGAAAGGAGGAAGGGGGTGAAAGAAGGGTGGGGTGGATATGTCTGTGAGAGGGTGGTGCATGCTAGAGTCCTGTTTTGGGATACCTTGTTGGGGCATGTGTTGGGATGCCTGTGTGGGAGGGAGAGTGCCAAGGAGTTTGCTTTTCATTGAAGGTTTTTGA
>NZ_JBHIQK010000008.1:72354-77316 GCF_042196545.1 Bartonella sp. AC70YNML | reverse complement strand
AGAGCATGGGAAGTGGCACCTTGAGAAAAGGAGGAAAGCGGAAAGGAGGAAGGGGGTGAAAGAAGGGTGGGGTGGATGTCTGTGAGAGGGTGGTGCATTTTGGAGTCCTGTTTTGGGATACCTTGTTGGGGCATGTGTTGGGATGCCTGTGTGGGGCTTTTGCATGGGGAAAACGCTTTTGTGATGAGAGAAAAATGGTCGATGTTGACGCGTTTTACGGTGTGAAGAGCTTATCCAAGTGTTGTTTTGCCGCCCTTTGTTTTGTGTTATTTTGTCCGATGCTATTGTGGTTTTGAAACGTTTTTATCCCTGCGCGTGCTTGAAAAATACGTTGTTTTGTGATGTCAAAAATTGTCGCTATAGTTGATCAAACTGCGGTAAAGCGTGTCGTTGTTCTCAGAGGTAAAAGATGAGGAGCTTCCCTGTTTTTGCTGTTCTTGCCGTTCGATCTCACGGCGAAACCAGTTGCGCCATGTGGCTTGCCAGTCTACTTTGAGAGCTTCTTTGCCGCTCTTGGCTTTCCAATAGTCGCGAAATTTTTTGGCTTGCCAAAGAGCTTGGCTTTCACTCAAGCCTTCTGAAACTGCCGCCTTGATGTCTGCTTGCCAATGCTCAGGAAGACGGTACCCTTTGGCAACTGAGGCTGTGGTTTTTTTGTTGGAAGAAGAAGGAATGGAGGAAGGAAGATTGCTGAGGGGAAGAGTGGTGGCGGATTTTGTCTTTTCCCCCGTGACAATTTGCGCGATAGGGGCGGGAGTGAACTCCGCTTGGGGAGCGTTTAAAGGGGAGGCGTTTTTTTGCTCCGCTTCTTCTTGTGGAGGAGAAGGGAGAGGTGAATCAAGAGCCGATAAGGGTGATGGATGATCGCTTTGTTCAAAACTCTCTTCGCAGGAAAAACAAGGTTCTGTCTCATCAAACAAAATTTTCTTTTCTAAAACACCGTAAGGTGTTTCCTTTTCTTCTGCCTTTTGAGCTTTTGAGCTTTGTGCAACATCTTTTGTACTTTCGTTAAGCAGTTGTTGCATCTCTACATTGATTTTCTTGCGTTTTTTTGCCGAAGAACGACCCGCAAAGGATTTTTGTTCAAGCAATTTTTCACGCTCTTGAAAAACATTTTCGCAACGCTTATTCCATAATCCATTGGCTAAATTTAAAATCTTACCCTCTTGGATGAGCATCTCTAAAACATTAACAAAAGTTCGCTTGTCACAACCACAAAGACGCGCTAAACGTTCTTTCGATATTTCTAAAGGTCGGCCACGGGCATACATTTCATTGAGAAGAATCGTATAGATTCCAATTTCGTGTGCGCGCATCCCACGTACACCTCCTAGAAAGTCATTTTGATACCAACAAACATATGGAAGCCTAGACGATTCATAATGAGGAGTTTCTTGTTGATTAGCGTGTTTCATACTGCAATCTACTTTCTTCTTTTTTATACATTTTTATTGATGATAAAAGCTCAAATAAGGATTTAACTTGTGTTGCTTTTGGCTCTGTTCGATGATGACGAGAGGCTTCTTTACGATGCTTATAAATGATTGGCTGTGCTTGAAGCGCATGCAAACTTACGATTTAAGATTGCGGTGATGGAAAAAATAAAGAATACCACACATTCTCAACGTACTTTCTTTTGGGCAGAAGCTTTGGAGGTGGTCTTTTATATCCGGTAGGGTGGTTAAAGTGTTTTTATGAGCTAAAAATAGAAAATTCCCCCTAAAAAGTAAAATTTGTTTCCTTAATTTTATCCTTTTTAGAGGATAATGCAAGCCCGTTTTATAAAAAGGACGTGTTTTTTTAAAAAGACGCGCTATATGGTGAAATTATGAATATCGATGGTTGGCGTCAAAGATTAAAGACCGCTTTGGAAAAAAGTGGGCGGTCAAAAAGATCTATCTCTCTCTCTGCCGGTAAAGGCGCGGGGTACCTTCATTCTATTCTTTCTGAAGGAAAAGAACCAACAATCGAATCTCTCTCGCGAATTTGTCACGAAATTAATATCAGTATGAATTATATTCTTTACGGAAAAGGGGCTAGCCCTGAAGATAAAGAATTTATAGAGCTTATTTCGAAACTCTCTCCGCAAGAGAGACAGGCGATTTTGACTCTTTTGCGGCGGCCAATTGACGAAGCTTCAAAATAACTTCCTTCTGTGCTTTTGTGTCAAGGCGACTCCAGTATTTTATTAATATTATGTCACTCATTTTATCTCTCCTGTGTGTTTATAATTGCAATTTTGTAAGAACAAATAGAGAACAACAAAGGGGCATGAGAGGAACAAAGAATAATAGATTTTTCTTTACATATGTCATTTGAACCCCGTAGATATTTAAAATATATCTTTTATGAAGGATAAAATGATTGACATCTCTCCTATAGAGGATATAAGACTAACGCTATATTTAGTCTTGTCAAGACAAGGCTATGCTTTATCAACTATCTAAAGGGGGAAATCATGAAAAATATTTCATTCGTTAAAGAGGATGAAATCATTGTCGTTTTATGCGAAGAGGAAAATCCTTGTACTTATGAAGGACCAATCGACGAAATCGAAGAGGTGCTCGAACTGATTGAAGAATATGAAACTGTTTATAGAGTTTTACGACTCGATCTGACAACTTCTTATGCTGAAGATGTTACGGAACAAATCGCTGATTTTTATGTCGAAAATCATGAAATAAATGAAGAAAATACACAATTGCAGCCCTTCATTTTGAATAGTGAAGCGTATCATGCTTTTTTAAATGAAAGAGCGGCGTGCGATTATGAAGATAATCTCTATGGCTCTTATGAAAAACAGCATCGTTTACGCCCATGTGATGTCTTGACAGATTATTGGTGGTAAACATGACAAGTTATCTCAAGACTTCTTATCGAGGGATTCCACTTTATTATGCTGGAAATATGCGAAATTTAATCAGACTCGAACCACAAAAACACGACGCTCTTCTTTTTATCTCGCAAGAAGCGGCGCTGTCTATGGCAAAAAAATTGGCGGAAGAATATCTCCGCTATGATTTTTCCGTCGTGCAATAGCAGGGTTGAAAAAAGAAGCCGCAATGATGGGCCAAAGTGCTTTTTCATTGCGGTGACAATGGTGCGCGTTATGCTTTCGTCTAGGGAGGCCGCTGCTTGGGAGGGACTTAGCTGATATGGAAAAGGAGGGGATGAGAAACTTGTGGGGAGAAAGAATGGGGGGAGCTTGAAGCGTATGCAAGGCATATGCTGGAGGGGAGATATGAGGTGTGGAAAAGGGGGGCAGCCGTATAGCGTTGAGGAGATGTCAATCTTTAAAAAAAGCTTTGTGTAGGGGGAAAGAGTAGAGTGTTGAGGGAGGGGGGAAAGCAGAGAGCTTTGAGCGCAGGGAGTGCAAAGAGCTTGGACATGAATGTGAAAGCATGCTGGGAAATGGGGGAAGGTGTTTGAGGGGGAAGAAGAGGAAGGCGCTATGGGGGCGCGGTTCTGACCGTTTTTGTGTTGAGCCTTAGGGAGATAATGACGGGCAAGGTTTTTTTTATCGGGGAGAAAATATCACGCGTTATGCTTTCGTCTAGGGAGGCCGCCGCTTGGGAGGGACTTAGCTGATATGGAAAAGGAGGGGATGAGAAACTTGTGGGGAGGAGGGATGTTGGGGGGGGCGTTTCCAACAGCTTTTGTGATTTCAGTAGCACAATATTTAAGGATGCTGTCATTCTTAGTGGGGAATGCATCTTAAAAGATATGAATGTTTCAAAGAGAATATGTTGCAAAAAAAAGCACTTTAAAGATTAAGGAGAGAAATACCATGCCAATCATTATCGATTGTATTCAAGGAACAGAGGAATGGCAGCAAGTGCGTAATGGTTTGATTACGGCTTCGTTGTTTGAGATGGTGATGGCACGAACAAAACAAGGGCAAAAAACGTCACGCTATCAGAGTGTGATGATGAAATTGGCGGGAGAAAGAATTACAGGAAAAACCGTTGATGAAGGGACAACACTTTCTCAGCGACGTGGGACTGAATTAGAACCAAGCGCGCGACAGCTTTATGGGAAACTGACACATACAGAACCTAAATGTATTGGCTTTGTTTTGGCTGATGATCGCGGACAAGGATTTTCTCCCGATGCTTTTGTGGGAAAAAATGGATTGTTGGAAATTAAAACAAAAAAACCTGAAATTTTAATTCCTCATTTCATGCAAAAGGGCTTTCCAGCAGAACATAAAGCACAATGTCAAGGAGGGTTATGGATTTCTCAACGCGAATGGGTGGATTTAATGCTCTATTGGCCAAATATGCCACCTTTGATTAAACGGGCTTATCGTGATGAAGCCTATATTTGCAAGCTTGAAAATGAAATTAGCCGTTTTAATGAGGCGTTGGAGAAGATGGTACAGCAAATTAAATCGGTTGAGACAGGTTTTCATATAAGAACAGAAATTGCTTTGAAGGAGGGAGAAAGCGGGGAGCTTGGAGCGCATGCAAGGCGTATGCTGGAGGGCAAAGCAAGAATGAGACGCAAGAGGGGAAGAAAGGGATCTTGTGTAGCGTTGAGGAGAGGCAAAGTTCTATAAAAAAGAAATTCAGAGGGAAAAGAGCAAAGCATATGTTGGAAGAGGGTGCCAAACAAGGGGGCGCAGGGAAGCAGGGAGCACAAAGAGCTTGGCTATGAATGTGAAAGCATATTGGGACAATGGGGGGTAAAAGCGGGGAGCTTGAAGCGCATGCAAGGCGTATGCCGGAGGGCAAAACGAGAATGGGAGTAAGGCCAAGTGTTTAGAGATATGGTGGCATGATTTTGGGAGCTTTTGTGGTGAGTGCTGGGGGAGCGGCAATGATGGGCAAGTGTGTTTTTTATTGCTGTGACAATTGTATACGTTATGCTCCCGTTCTTGAGGGGAAAGCTTAGGGGCGCCGCTTGGGGAGAAGAGCTTTGCAGGAATTTTCTTAGCCAACATGGAAAAGGGGGGCATGAAGA
>NZ_JBHIQK010000008.1:16545-72254 GCF_042196545.1 Bartonella sp. AC70YNML | reverse complement strand
GGTCGTTATCCAGTGGCTTGGAGTGACACGGAAAGCATGCTGGATAACAAAATGAGGCTTAGGGGGAAGAGAAGCAGTAGTACAGACAGGTTCCAACTTATAAAAAGGCACGTTCAAGGGGGGAAAGAGCCGGTTTTTATGTTTTTGCGGCACGCAAGTAGGGAGCTTGGAGTGACACGGAAAGCATGCTGGATAACAAAATGAGGCTTAGGGGGAAGAGAAGCAGCAGTACAGACAGGTTCCAACTTATAAAAAGGCACGCTCAAGGGGGAAAAGAGCCGGTTTTTATGTTTTTGCGGCACGCAAGTAGGGAGCTTGGAGTGATACGTAAAGCATACTGGAAAATAGAAGAAGGTGTTTGATAGGGGAGGTCGTTAAAGCTTGTTTAGACGTATTGGAACAGGGGGGAGCTTCTGGGTGCTTTTGTGGTGAGTGTTGGGGGAGTACAATGACGGGCAAGTGTTTTTTTATTGCAGAGACAATGGTGCGCGTTATGCTTTCGTTCTTGAGGGGAAGCTCAGGGGCGCCGCTTGGGGAGAAGAGCTTTGCAGGAATTTTCTTAGCCAACATGGAAAAGGATGTTAGGGGCATGAGAAAAAGTCTGTGTGGAATCAAGCGGGCTTGTTGGGGGAAAGGTTGGGGGGCGGGTTGTGGAAGAAAATAGAGGGGTGGAGGAAACGGGAGAATAAGAAAAGAACGAATAGAGACATTATAATCTTTATGTTTTTCTACACTACCTTGTTATAGAAGATCAAGGATAATGATGCCTTGTGAATTCGCTGCGGGTTGCTTTTAAAGCTCTTCAAAAGCACTTTGACTATTAAAGTTGAAATCCAAACACTGTTATCATTGTTATGAAAAAACAAATAGCAATAAATATTGTTGTTAAAAAAGTCATAATTCTGTATTGTGTTTTCCATAACCATATAATTATTTCAATTGCTGTAGGTTTTTCGTATTCATTACTTTCAGAAGCCTTGTCATTATCTTTAAAAGTTTCATGATAGAACTGATTGTAAGCAGCTCTCTTTTGAGGATCTTTAAGAACTTCATAGGCTTCACAAATTTTTCTGAATTTTTGTTCTGCTTCGGTACTAGAATTATGATCAGGGTGGTATTGCAGAACTAATTTACGAAAAGAAGATTTTATCTGTTTAGCGTTGCATTCGTAGCTTACACCAAGAATTCCATAATAATCGTCTTCATTTATTATCATTAAATACAGCCACTTGTATATTGCTCTTCTTTTATAAGATCGTTTAATTGATCCCCTTTGAATGTATCGACATGTGTTGTTTTTTGTGTTGAGAATATGTGCAAAAACATGTTTAATGAAAATGGCTATAGTGATTATACTGTATCTAAATGAGAGGAGATACAGTTCAAGACGCTTAAAAATGCAGGGTGTTTTTAATATTTTAGAAATATTTTTTTACAAAAATAGATTAAAAGAGAGACGATAAATCAAATGTAAAAGGGACGGCAATAATAGCCAAGGTTGTCATTATTGTAAATAAACAGGCAGGAACCTTAAATCTAAAACGCCAAAGTAAACTTATGGGAACAGACATTATCGTTGTTATTACGAATGCTACGATAAACCATTGCATGAATAATTTCATTATATTGATTTCATTATTAAGACGATTTTGTTTTAGTTCTTCCTCTCAAAACACAATCGATAATAGAAAAGCCATGATAAACAGGAAATTCTCCACCTGGACAAGCGCTAACAGAAAACTGTTCAAGCTCTAACCATTCTCTTTCGCGTTCTTTTTCCAATAGCTTCTTTTTTATTTTCTGTCTTATATATTCTTTTGAAATACAATTGATCGGAGAAGTACTTCCAACAAAAAGATCATCTGTTGTACATCCACTCGTTGTATGATGCGTAAATAAAATAGCGCTTATTACGATAGCGAAGAAAATAAAGTGTTTAAACATAAGGTATTTATTGTCGTTTGTTTCTGATGAGCTTTTATAAGTCATTTCTGTTGAATAAATCAATATGTGTTATTTTATGTTGGTAAAATACAACAAATTGTATGATAACGTTACTGTATTTTGGCACTCTGTATCTAAAGATGGCGATAGATAGTTCAAAGTGCTTGAAAATAAAAGATATCCTTTGAGAAGCACTTTTCATCAAGTTATGGAATGAATAGATCAAAGTTTATGGTAATTTTGTATACTCTATGATAACTTTGTATAAGATCTCAATTTCATGATCAAGTTTCTCAAGTTCTTTCTTGTTTTTAACTATACGCTCTTGATATGTCTCTATGTGTTTCATAAGGTTTGAGAGATGTGTATGCTCATGAGAGTGTTTTGCTTCATTCACATGTCGCATTGCATCTATTTCTAATTCTATAAGGGTGCACAGAGTATTAAATACATGATGTCGTTTTTTGATTATATTCTGCCATTTTTTTATTATATTGACATGTTTTTCATAGAGCGGTTGCGATAACTGCCGCTTGTTTTCCAAAAAAAATGTTTTTTCTATCCAGAGAATTTGGTAGAATTTTTCTTCCCACCAGCGACTTCCATTAACAAGGAAAATGCGGAAAAATCTCTCTCTTTCTGTAATCTCTTTTGAAGAGAATACTTCATTCGAATGAGTATATCCCTTTGAAGAATAAAAAAGATGCGTTGTTAAAAGAGCGATAATTAAGACGCTTCTCAATAAAGACTGTTTAATTAACATTGTTTTTTATACCCTCTTAGTGGCTTGATTATAGTCATTGTGAGGGGGGCTTAATGGTTCTTTAGAAATATTTTGAAAGGCGTTTTATGATCCGTTTAAAGATTTTTTAAATACTGCTTCCATTTTTCAAAAGTGCTATATCTTACAGGTGGTTTTACATTTTCTTTGGGCATCATTTTAAGGTATACCTCTCTAGCCATAACGCACATTGTTGCTGTGTTTCTAAAACGAGTGAGTTCATTGCCTATGATGAGCTGCTCTGTCTGAAGAGTTTGTTCTTTTCGACTAATGCCATTGGGAGAATCCAAAAATTTTTCTGCGTACGCAAACATTGGATCATCAAAGTTTGTTTCAAATTTTGCTTTGAGGAAAATATTTTCTATATAATCCCAATCTTTCCTGTATTTCATCCCGTTAGCTTTAAAATCCTTCAGTCTTGTTGGTAAGTCGTTAAATGTAAGTGTGGGCATCGTTTTATCATCTTGCCATAAATCAAAAAAGCGTCCACAAAAAACAAGCAATATGTGATAATGTCTTAAAATATTGAATTCTGGAGGATTATTGGGCAATATTATTAAATATTTCCAAAATTGACTTTTGTCATGGGGTATACTTACAGTTTTTTCCATATACGCTTTTAAATATTCTACCTCTTTTTTTGCTTTTTCTAATTTCTGAGAATATTCTAAATGAGTGTAATTTTCATGGACATATTTTTGGTAAAGCTTATCGTATTCAGCAAGGTCGCTTACTTGAGTACAACCCAATAATATGAATACAGAAAAAAACGTTATAAATATTATGACGTACGTTCTGAATAATAATTTCATCATTTTAACTTTTAATGATTATCATGAATATTTAATTGATTTCTGTTAAATAAATCAATGTGTGTTATTTTTGTGTTGAAAATATACGTAAAAACGTATTTAATAAAAATGGTTATAATGATCATAATGTGTATAAGTAAAGGTGTGGTACTGGCTAAAACCCCGCATATGTGGGGTTTTAGCTTATTGGAGGAGGTATGACAGCAGAAAGTATAAGGGGATCTGTAGCCAAAATGGTTGTCCTAAGGTGGGGAGAGTAGGCAATATCCAAAATACTCCAAATGAAATATACTTGTTGTTGTACATTCACGCACTTGTTTTAATAAAGATATCTCGCTCTAAGCTCATTTCACACCCATTTCATGCCTGGCGTTCGTAAATTTCATACTGGCACCTGTGAATAATATCGTGAGGGGTATAACGATAAAGCCCCGTAGATTATAAAGTCCGTAGATTGTACCCCCTAGAGATTATAAACATTGCGCACCCTATCTTTACTTTATGAAAAAGTAAGTTGGTACTATTGGGGGCCGTTGCCAAAATTGCGGCATGGGCTGTAGCTCTTGAGACGATTCATAATCTCGTTTACTGGGAGGCTTTTTACGAAGAGATATGCTTTTCTTGGAAAGTTTCTCGCTATACGGATCTTTCTGCTTGTGAAGTGTAAGCGAAGAGGGGTGATTAATTTCAATAGAACAGAGGGAGAGAGCTTTTCGCTTTTGGGGCTCTTATGCAAGAGGAATAACGCTATCCGTATCAATCAAAGTATTCGTATAAAAAAGATGCGTGTTGAAAGAGGGAGGCTTAGAGCACGTGGAAAACCATAGTGTATAAAATTGGTAATGAGGGATCTTCTTTGAAAAGGCGGGCTCTCAATTTTCTGCCATATGGGATGTCTAGTATATAGGATGTCTAGTATATGGGATGTCTAGTATATGGGATGTTTACCATATGGGATGTTTGGCATATGCGAGCGTGGGGTGGCTTAGTGAAAGCTTTATTGAGGGGGATTTTATCACTGTTTGTTTTTTGCTTTTGGTAAGGGGTGGGGAGAATGGGAAAGGAATTGAGTTGAGAGGAGGTTCTGGAAATGGCTCTGTTAGATCTGTTGTAAATGACGAATAAGATCGATGAAGCTTATTCTAATTTCTAGAGGGAATGCTTGTGTTGCTTGAGATGGATAGAGAGGCTAGAAAGATAAGATTATTCGTTTTGGGTCGGATAAAGGTATCAATGGGATATGTTCAAACAATGAGTTTATAATAATTCATTATTGAGATTCAATTTGAATTTCAATGAGAGCCTGAAATAGTGTGAGATGTTCTTAGTTCTCTTATTCAAACGCTCTTATATTGAATCAAGTAAAATCGTTTGTTTGCATATTACAAACAGGGTGAGCTTGTGGGGAAAAATATTCAAGAAATAAAATATTGAAAAAATAAAAATGCTTATATCGTCTCAAGTGCCAAGAGCTGTTGCAATAGTGAGGCTTGGCAAAGAGAAGGAGTAAAGGGGGGCAATCTTACAGAAATGAAAGAGAGGGAGGGGAAAGGAAAGAGGGAGGGGCAAGGAAAGAGGGGAAACCAATAGGAGAGGGACTATTCTTTGGGGGGCGGTCAATTTCAAAAGCCGTTCGTAAAGTATTTTAGAGATTAAGCGTGTTATTGAGGCCATTGATTTTGAAGCTATTGAAACGCATAGTTTAAAGGATGGAGGATTTGATGAAGCTGATGGAGGTTGGGGGAAAAGATTTAGGCTTATAGGGAAGACTTATAAGGGCAAAAAGAGAGAGGCAAAAGAAGAATAAAATGGTGCTGCGAGAGAGGATTGAACTCTCGACCTCTCCCTTACCAAGGGAGTGCTCTACCACTGAGCTACCGCAGCCCTTTTCAATCTTTGCGCTGTCTTGTGCCATATTGTCAGAAAATAGGCAAGAGAACATTTGTATATTCTTGCAAGAAAACGTATCTTATGTCATGACATATGCTTCTTATATGCTTAAATATCTAAATGAGTTGCTTGGATAGAAGCTCAACACTGTTTAAAAGGTTGCGCAATGACACAAATGCATCAAAAACAAAAACAAAATGAAATTAATCATCAAGATGAAAAAGCAAAACGACGTCAAGAAAGATTGGCACAACAATTGCGTCAAAACCTGAAACGTCGAAAAGAGCAAAGCCGAAAAAGAGCACAACCAGAGCTCTAAAATGCAAAAAAATGTTTTTTAGTAAATTTTTGCAACCAAACTTCTCAATAATTTGTTCTCATAGTTAGAATGCGTTCTAAAACGATTAATAAAGCATAACTTCCCGAAGGGGGACAATCCTTTGGAAGGGCAGGCACAAAGGAAAAGAGGGAAAACACGATGGATTCTATTCAAATTGTTGGGGGAGAAAAACTTAAAGGAACAATTCCTATTTCTGGGGCAAAAAATGCTGCATTGCCTCTTATGATTGCGGCGCTTTTGACAGAAGAAACGCTCACTTTAGAAAATATTCCGCATCTGGCCGATGTTGAATTGCTTATTCGTATTCTCAATAATCATGGTGTTGGATATGCCGTTGATGGACAAGAGTTTAACGATGAATGCGTGAATTCAAGAACAATTCATTTTACGGCGCAAAAAATAGCTACAACACGGGCACCATACGAACTGGTGAAAAAAATGCGTGCAAGCTTTTGGGTTATTGGACCTCTGCTTGCACGATGCGCAGAGGCTTATGTTTCGCTTCCTGGAGGATGTGCTATCGGGACAAGACCTGTCGATTTTATCCTTGAGGGACTTAAAACTTTAGGCGCACAGATTACTATCGAAAATGGATATGTTCATGCAAAAGCGCCAAGGGGGTTAAAAGGTGCTTGCTATCGTTTCCCTAAAGTCACTGTTGGTGGAACCCATGTGCTGCTGATGGCGGCGACAATGGCAAAGGGAACAACCACTCTTGAGAATGCGGCTTGTGAACCAGAAGTGACAAACCTTATTCGAACCCTGAATACTATGGGGGCTCAAATAACCGGTGAAGGAACAACAACGCTTACAATTGAAGGGGTTAAAAAACTCAACGGTGCTAGAGTACGCGTTATTGCTGATCGAATCGAAGCGGGAACATATGCAATGGCTGTTGCTATGACGGGAGGAGATGTCTTTCTTAAAAATGCAAATCCTAATCATCTCACAAAAGTGCTTAAGGTGCTGCAAAAAACAGGACTCGAGATTCAAATAGAACCTCAAGGAATTCATATTAAGCGAAATCCAAAGAACACCAAAATTATGCCCGTTGATATTAAAACAGGACCTTATCCTGCTTTTCCAACCGATCTCCAAGCGCAATTCATGGCGCTCATGACACGGGCTGAAGGAATCGCGCATATTACAGAGACAGTTTTCGAAAATCGTTTTATGCATGTTCAAGAACTCAATCGCTTAGGAGCACAGATAAAGCTTGATGGGCAGACGGCAACCGTTTATGGAACAGAGAATTTGCAAGGGGCTCCTGTCATGGCGACGGATTTGCGTGCTTCTGTTTCTCTTGTGATTGCAGCATTGGCGGCAAAGGGAGAAACAAACGTCAATCGTGTCTATCATCTTGATCGTGGATTTGAGAGATTAGAAGAAAAATTAGCTCGTTGTGGCGCAAAAATCCAACGCATCACAGTGTAAAGCTTTCAAAGATATGCTCCAAAGAATGGCTTTGGGAGGGGGCGATATATTTTTAGGTGTGCTTTTTGGAGGCTTGATCTCAAGAATCAAGGGTTGTTAATCCTCTCAATAAACGTGGGTTTTATCTCATGGTTTTTACGAGCGAGCATAAGAGTTTGAGAGGCGGGTGGGGTTCATAAAACAAACAAATAGAGACTTGTATCATTGTTTTCAGTGTCGTTTACGGCGCTTATGACACGGGTTGAGGGAACCGCGCGGATTACAGAGACGATTTTTGAAAATCGTTTTATGCATGTTCAAGAATTCAATCGTTTGAGGGCGCAAATAAAGCTTGATGGGCGAGAGGGCAACCGTCTCGTGGAACAGAGCATTTGCAAGCGGCTCCTGTCATGGCGACGGATTTGCGCGCTTGTTGTTTCTCTTGTGATTGCAGCCCTCTTATCTTGTTCCATTGGCGGCAAAGGGAGAAACAAACGTCAATCGTGTCTATCATCTTGATCGTGAATTTTGAAAAGTTGGAAGAAAAATGAATCCGTTGTGGTGCCAAAATTCAACGCATCACAGTGTAAAGCTTTCAAAGATATGCTCCAAAGAATGGCTTTGGGAGGGGGCGATATATTTTTAGGTGTGCTTTTTGGAGGCTTGATCTCAAGAATCAAGGGTTGTTAATCCTCTCAATAAACGTGGGTTTTATCTCATGGTTTTTACGAGCGAGCATAAGAGTTTGAGAGGCGGGTGGGGTTCATAAAACAAACACTGTTTTTAAATTTTATTGCCAATTTCCTGAAATTACTTTATACCTTAAAGGGTGACTTTGGTCGTCTACGCAGCGATCAACAGGGATTCAAAAACCCCTAAAATCCGAGTGTAAAAATGAACCTACTCTTGTGGGTATCCCGGGATTCCGGGAGTTTTTGCCATGTCCAGGTGCTCTCTAGCACTAAAAGCAAAAAAAAGCTGATTCGAACTCAGTACTTTCAGACTCCCGGAATACCAATGCGAGGGCGCTCGCACTCGGCAGGGGAGCTTGAAGTGAAAGCTAAAAATCCACATTTTAACGATATTTCGATTGGCAAAAAAATTCGCTTGAAAAGAACAATGATCGGAATGTCGCAAAAGAAATTAGGCAGCCAGTTAGGAGTAACCTTTCAACAAATCCAAAAATATGAAAAAGGCTTCAATCGTATAGGGGCGGGGCGTTTACAAGAAATTGCCGACATTCTTAATGTTCCCATTTCCTTTTTTTACTCCGATCTCTCAACAAAAGAAGACGTCTTGTATCCTTATGATGATGAGATCTCAAGCAAAGAAGAATACATTCTTTTGAAAAGTTTTAGAGAGCTCAAACCTCAAAAACAGAAAGCATTTTTGTGTTTGATTATCTCATGAGATAAAAACACTGTTTTAAATTTTATTGCCAATTTCCTGAAATTACTTTATACCTTGAAGGGTAACTTTGGTCGTCTACGCAGCGATCAACAGGGATTCAAAAACCCCTAAAGTTCAGTACATAAAATTAACCTACTCTTGTGGGTGTCCCGGGATTCCGGGAGTTTTTGCCATGTCCAGGTGCTCTCTAGCACTAAAAGCAAAAAAAGCTGATTCGAACTCAGTACTTTCAGACTCCCGGAATACGCATAAGAGGCGCTCGCACTCGGCAGGGGAGCTTGAAGTGAAAGCTAAAAATCCACATTTTAACGATATTTCGATTGGCAAAAAAATTCGCTTGAAAAGAACAATGATCGGAATGTCGCAAAAGAAATTAGGTAGCCAGTTAGGAGTAACCTTTCAACAAATCCAAAAATATGAAAAAGGCTTCAATCGTATAGGCGCAGGGCGTTTACAAGAAATTGCCGATATTCTTAATGTTCCCATTTCCTTTTTTTACTCTGGTCTCTCAACAAAAGAAGACGTCTTGTATCCTTATGATGATGAGATCTCAAGCAAAGAAGAATGTATTCTTTTGAAAAGTTTTAGAGAGCTCAAACCTCAAAAACAGCAAGCAATTTTAAGATTAAATTTTCGTTAGAATCAAAAAAAGACTAAAGAGGCTCTTGCTAAATAATAAATTATTATATAAAGCTTTTTTTAGAGAAGGGGGTTAACATTTCTCCTCCCCCCCCCCGCAGAAATGTCGAAATAAAACCTCCTTCTCATCGTTTTAAAAATCACGAAAAATTTTATCCTTTATCCTTTATTTTTTTAAAAAGAGTGACTTATTTGTGCTAGAAAAGTTGCTGTATTAGGTAAATTGGAGGGCGGGGTGTTTTTAGTAGGAATTTGGGAAGGGCTGGAAAAATCGTCTTGCCAAATAGAGTTCTCAAAAGGAAATCTTGGAAAGAAACTATCAAAGGGGCGGCTTAAAAGAAGCTACCAAAAATCCGGAACTTCAGGCTTTAAATGAGGACCAATCCGTACCGCCGAGACCTTTTCTGCTAAACCGGTGCGATCTGAAATCTCAACCGCTAAACCACAAAGGGTGGCAGGACCGCACGCCGGTTCAAAACGGTCTTGCTTCGTCTTATAAAGAAAACGGTGTAAGGGTTCTTCTTTATCCATTCCAAGAGATGAGTTATAATCTCCACACATGCCTGCATCTGTTAAATAGGCGCTCCCACCTTCTAAGATTTGCGCGTCAGCCGTGGGAATATGCGTATGGGTGCCAACGATAACACTCACACGACCATCAAGAAAATGACCAAAACATTGCTTCTCGCTTGTCGTTTCTGCGTGAAAGTCAAAAATAATCGTATCGGCTTGCTCCATCAACGAACAGGCAAGCAGAATATTTTCCGCTGTTTCAAATGGATCTTCTACTTTACACGGCATAAAAACGTTGCCCAACAGATTGGCGACAAGAACACGGGCGCCATTTTTTGCCGTAAAAACACCAGAACCTTTTCCGGGAGTTTCTTTCGAAAAATTGGCAGGGCGTAAAAAACGATCACTCTCATGGGCATATTGCAATGCTTCTTTGTGAGAAAAAGCATGATTACCTGTGGTGACAACATCAACACCGGTTATCAAAAGATCTTGATACGTTTCTTGTGTAAGACCAAAACCACCAGAGGCATTTTCACCATTTACCACAACAAAATCAAGCTGCCATTTCTCAATCAGTTGAGGAAGGTATTCAAAAACAGCTTTACAGCCTGTGCTACCAACAATGTCACCTAAAAATAAAAAACGCATAGGCGCTTTAATCACATTTTAACATTTTAAGAAACCTTTTTCTGTAAAAATTCCTTGTACCTGTAGATCATGTTCTGCTGCGGGAATAGAGGAAACCTCCTGACATGAAAACCCTATGCCCCATAATATCATTTGATGCCCTTGTTTTTCAAGAGCTTCAACAGCACGGTCATAATATCCTCCTCCATAGCCAAGACGGTGACATTGACGATCAAACGCAGAAAGCGGAACAATAATATTATTGGGGGCAACAACGTCATTGTCTGCACTGGGACCAAAGGTGCCAAAACGCATGGGCTCTAAAATCGTGCTGGGCGAAAATGTACGGAAAATCATGGTGGTGGAATTAAGAACTGCTGGTAAGGCTAAATGCCCACCGCGTAACGCTACAGCATCCAGTAAAGGACGCGGATCAATTTCCGATTTAATGGGCCAATAGCCTGCTAAAATGAGGCGTGAAAAATCGGTTCCCTTCTTTTCGAGGTATTCAATAAAGTGGCAACAAGCACGCTGCGAAAAGAGTGCGCGCTCTTCTGTTAAAAGAGCATCACGACGCGATAAACCGCTTTTGCGTTGCTGTGTGCGAAGGGATGAAGCAGATTCACAGAGGGGATTGTTTGTCATTGTCTCGTCAATTATTTTATAAGATGCTGGTATTTTATCCATTGTTGGCGTTTTGTAAATCTCTGTATGGATAAGAGCTGTGCTCATGAAAAAAAGCATGAAAAAAGTGTGTGCTCTTTAGGGGGTATCTTGGTGCAATAAGCCGCTTTTGCGTTGCTGTGTGCGAAGGGATGAAGCAGATTTATAGAGGGGATTATTTGGAAGTGCTGTCTGTTTTATAAAATGAAGCCTATCGTAATTTTTATTTCTTGAAAAGAGTATCGTCATTGGTCTTATGTAAAAAGATGCTCTCAATTTTAGCTGGAAAAATTTTTATGCAAAAAAGTTAATACAAATAAAGGGTGATCCACAACAGCCGATGGAAAAAGCTGATCCCGGGAACCTATACAAATAGGTGGGCGCCATATGAAAAAGCCCACGGGCTTGATCAGGGACAGCTCCCTTGGAGATCATTAAGGTCTCAGGAATACGTTATTTCCTGTCGAGAAGCGCAGAACACCCTCCTTAATATAAAATAATTTCAGAGCTTCTGCTAGAGATAAAATAACCTCGCCCTCTTCTTTTTCATAACGTTTTTCAGGAGAGTTTTTAGAACCTTGCTGGTGGTTGCTCGAAATGGCTGTATGATGGATGGCTTATTCAAAGTAAAAAAGCAAAAAATATGAGTGAGGGTGGGTGATTGAGTGACGCAGAACGATTTATTGGCAATGGCTCTTTTGGAACAATGCTTGATTTTTATGTTTCGCAGGAATGCTTGGAGGAGTTTTGAAGGGAAATATTTCTTATTCAAAAGGATGTTGGTTGAACTGGTGTTGCACCTTTGAAGTTTTTACTTTGTGAAGCCATATTTCAGGGCTATTTTATCAACTTTGAGGGGGGAGGAGAGCCGATACGGTATGTGCTGCTATGGTTGAAGTTCATAAAAATAAAAAACAGACGATGATAGTTTATCAGAGGCGCTAAGCGATGTTTTAAGATTTTTTCAAAAAGTGTTTTTTGAGCTTCGTGTTTACAAATTTTTTATCCATGATGGAAGGTGTGAAAAGAAGAAACGGCGTGAAGAGGACTCAAGCGTGGAGCGTTTGCTTGCTATGAGAAGAAATGCTGTAGGGGGTATATTGGAAGTGTTTGGACGCTGCTTGCAATACAAAAAAGGTCAAAATTCAAAAAAAGCACTGTGAATTGTGTGGGGGGATGTGTGGTTATAAGCAGGGGGCTTTTAGTTTATTGAGTGGAATGTGAAGCCGGCTTGCGTCTTATCTAGATTTGAAAGGATGTCGTAAAGTGTCTCGTTCTTGAATGGTTTCAAAGAGCTTGTGGTGATTGTTCGTCTAACAGAGCTTGCACGCGCTTTTGAATCCTGCGCATTTGTGGATAGTAAACCAATGCTGTTTTATAAGCTTTAAGAGCAAGTTTGGGACGCTCCGTTGCTTCCATGACAACGCCAAGTTCAAAAAAAGCACTATAATTGCGCGGCTCAAGTTCAAGAGCGTGGTTGAGATCAAGCATGGCAAGCTTGAAATCGTTCAGTTGAATGTGAATCCAAGCGCGTCTTATCCAAGCTTCAGCATGAGTAGGCAAAAGTGCAAGAGCATTATCAATATAATCAAGCGCAAGTCCATAATCGTCGCTGTTGAGTGCATTTTCAGCCCATGACATCAAAAGATCGATCGTCTCGCTCCCTGATTGGGACCATAAATGTTGAAGTTGTTGACTGATCTTTTTCGCTTTAGCAACATCAGCACAATATTTCAATTCTTTGAGTAAACGTGAAATTTCTGCTTCTTTGCGCTGCTTAACTCTGTCAACATGGGAAAGCTGCTCTTTGTCAAGATCTTCAAGAATAACCGCCGAGGAATCAGAATCGGAGGGCGTTGAGGAAGGGGGAGGAGAATTGGGAATAAGATCATCTAACGGTAAAAGCGATTGTGGAGAAGGCCGATCTTCAGGAAGAGAAGGAGGATTTTGCCCATAGCTCGAGGGAACAAAACAAAAAACGCCAACAAAAGAAAGAAAAAACGCGCGCTGGAAAATACAGAAAAAACGCAACTGGAAAAATCGAAAGGCTTTTAAAAAAATAGAAGAATCCATAAAAACAAGCCCCCAAAAGATAAATCACCAAATATTATCAAATACTAGACTTGTAATCAACGGACTTATAACAAAAAAACTCAAGAAAAAAAATTTTAAGCCTACAATTAAAGTAGGCATAAAAACATTGATCCTAAAGAAATTATCCCTAAAAGAATTAGCCCTGACGTGCTCTAAAACGTGGATTCGTTTTATTAAGAATATAAACACGACCCTTACGACGCACCAAACGATTGTTACGGTGGCGCTCTTTTAGTGCTTTAAGCGAATTTTTAATTTTCATCATATTCACCGTTTAAATAGTTTACGTAACACAATACTATAACACAATATTAAAACACGAAAATACAATATTACAACCCCAATAGACTGCTCACTTTAATGAGCATTGCATTGCGATATCGTACTTGCATCATAACATCACACGATACACTTTTTCACTGTGATCACAAAAAGAAAAGCGCACTCTTAAGGTACGCATTAATACACTTCATTAGCACAACGATAAGTGAAAATTGCAAAAAAGTAGGAGAAATCTAACAAGAAATCTTATTCTTGTCAAGGGTATATCCCTTACAAATTCCTATAGTGTGTTAACGGTTGGCCTTGAAGGTAAAAATTTTCTCGTAAAAAGAAGGACACCAAAAAGCACAAAGAGTGGAAAAAAGTAAAAGCTTCCTATTTGTGAGAAAATAATCCTGTTTTTTCGTAAAATATCATCGTTAAGTAAGGCTCATGTAAAATTTATAACATGAGGTGTTTTTTGTTCGTGTGTGAGGATATTCTTAAGGCTTATTCTTAAAACCTAAAAAATAAACCGCATGATGATGACAAAGATGATGAATTGATAAGGATAAATTTCTATTGTTCAGAGAAAACATAGTAAAATAAGAGTTTTGCATAGTCTTAAGGTTTTCTCATTGCAAATTTGTGTAGCTTTAAGCATAGCATTCGCTTCTTGCATATCACAAGCGGGATTGATCTATGGTAAAGATACTTGAAGATAAGGAATAAAACGGTCTTTTATGAATGCTTTCAAATGCTAAGAGTGTTGTAACATTGGGGGGTGGCAAAGCGGTGTGATGGCGTTGGTGTTTACGCTGCATAAGTTTAAAGAGGGTGGTGCACTATAAATGTTTAAGCTATTATCGAGAGCTTTATGCTCTATGACGGGGGCTGCTGTTGTGAAGTGGTGGGGCAATGTGCATTGGCAAAATGTTTCTTTAAAATAAGCGCGTGTTAAAACAAGTGCGTAAATTGGCAACACAAGTGTCTTCTGTTTGAGGCTTTTTATTTTACGTGAGGGGTGAGAGGATATTTGGTTTGGGAATGGATAAGCTTAGTGCTGTAATCATATCCTGTAATTATATCTTTGATGTGGAGATCAGGGACGGAGCGGAGCGCTCGGTACTTTTAATGAGGGATTAAATCTGTGTGGTTAGAGTGAAAGATTATGCATAAATTTCTCTTTTAAGGCAATAGTTTATGATTCTTTGCAACCCAATTATTTCTACGTGGGTGGAGTGCTGGATATTGTCGAGCAGATGGGGAATTCAAATTATCCAATAAGGGAGCCAGTATACTGAGAATACACTTTGGCTCTTGAATGTGGATAGTTTGAATCCTTTTTAATATCCATGTTGCAGAAAAAATTTGACCTTCCCAAGGGTGGTCTATGATGATGTTTATTGAAAGAGTGAAAGCTTCACATTGTCTGGCGATAGACGTAATAAAAGTATGTCATAATACCAATTTATATACATGTTGCAAATGCCAAAGAGAGCTGACGTAATGATCATTGGTATCCCGATCAATAGGGGCAGTGTTTCTCTTCCTCCTGTGAGGTATATTAGACAAAGAATTCCTGTCATTAATAAAAAGCCTATCGACAGGATTTTCGTTACGAAAACAATGGGTTTACGAAAAGTTAAAAGAAAAAGGAACAACATATGTCTAAATGGACCCCCTTTACGTTTTTGGGGAAGAACAGACTGTACCTCATTTAAAGTTTTATTATTGTTAGAAATGAAGTGTTTTTTGCCACAATAAGCGTTTTAAAGGCAATGATAGTGTTAAAATGATCGTATTAAAAAGTATAGTTTAGCTTTATCAGGATAATAAAATAAACATTTATATTTATAAATTATTAGGTGCTCTTGAAAGAAGCTTGGATTGAGAAAAATTGTGGGAACTTCATGAAGCGCTGGTCTGTTGGGGGGGGACGAATGTCATTGCTGAGCAGGATTAGAGAGTTACAGACAATCTCTTATGGGTGGTTAAGAATATGCGTAAACAAAGTGCGTTTACGATAAGGGGAGTTCATAAAGAATTGTGCGAGATGCAATAAAATCAATGCGCATTATACGGTGATGATGTGCCTTATAATTCATTGTCTTAACAGGATTAAAAGGTGGAAAAATTGATGCACTAAAAAAGGGGAGGATTTTGTGAGAGAAGAAAAATTGATCTGAAAAGAAGAAACTTAAGCCTTTGGGGAGAAGTTCAGGAAACCTTTTCGAGGAATGTGTTGGGGGAATTAATGAAAGAAGAAAATCTTCTATCCGTTGAAGGAAAAAGAGAGAGGAGAAAAAGAAGAAAGTTGCTATGCTGGAGAGGGCTATCGTCTGGCCGATATTGGGCCGAATTCTCGAGAGTTGTTTTGGGAGAGTAATACGTTTTACCTCTTTGCAGCAATTTTATGGAAAACAAAACGATGCTTTTGTGAAAAAATGAACATAAGAAGAGAAGCTAGAGACAATAAAAACGCAATCATGGGGATTGGTATCTATGGGGGTGCAATAAATCAGTCTATTTCTTAAAGGTTGGCATTAAAAGAAAAATGAAGGGGCTGCGTATGTTATGGGGAATATTTATGCTGTGGAAGGTGGAGGGGTGGTGAAGTTAGGGGCTGGTGGATTGTTTTGAGCTGTGGGGGGATATTTTTGAGAAAAGGAAGGGGAGAAGAGCTAGGGGGTGGAGTTGAAGGGGGGGAGCGCTTGTTGTGCTGCTTGGATATCGGTGTGGAGTGAAGCTTTGTTTTTGAGGGCGGATGAGATGTTCGTGTAGGATGAAGCGGTTTGGAGGAGGAAGAGGTGATGTTTTTAAAAGAGGCAGGGCTTGTAGGAGGGCTTCACGCCCTTTCAGGGGCAAATTAAAAGGTTAGGGGAGCGCTTTTGAAGCCGCTGGATATCGGTGTGGGGAAGAGGTTGTTTTTTCAGTTCATTTTGGAGAAAAGTGTGAAAAAGTATTTATATATATGTGGGCTTAAGATTTGTTGGCTGGTCCCAGTAATTGGATGATATGCCCCATTTTGCGGTTGGGGTGAACAGTGCTTTTGCCATATAAATGGATCGAGGTGCGCTCTTGTGTGAGGAAATATTTTAACGTGCTAAAATTGTTACCAATAAGATTGGTCATTTGGCAATCGCTGTGGCGATAGGGACTGCCTAAGGGAAGTCCGCAAATAGCGCGGATATGCTGTTCAAATTGTGAAGTTATGCATGCCTTTTGTGTCCAATGACCAGAATTATGGACACGCGGTGCTAATTCATTCACTAAAAGATGACCATTCGTTAAGACAAAAAATTCAATGCAAAGAACACCAACATAATTGAGGGCATCCATAACTGTTAAGCTGATTTCTTGTGCTGCTTTTTGCACCTCAGGTGGAATATGTGATGGAACAAAGGATTTATGAAGAATACCATTTTTGTGTTGATTTTCAGGGCAATCATAAAAAATATGTTCCCCTTGTTTTGTACGTGCCGAAAGAACCGAAATTTCCGATAAAAAAGGAACTATTTCTTCCAAAATACAAGGCTGTTCCTGAAAAGTCCTTAAGGCTTCGTCAAGGGTTTGTTCATCTGGGTGATCAAGCTTGATCTGGTTTTTTCCGTCATAACCAAAACGACGCGTCTTTAAAAGACCACGTCCGCCTAAGGTATCAAGAGCGGAAAGAAGAGAAGAAGAATTGTCAACAGCATGCCATAACGCGGTGCCAATCCCTTGATCACGCAAAAATTGCTTCTCAAAAAGTCGATCTTGCGTGATCTCTAATGCTTTGGAAGAAGGATAAACAGGCTTACTCTTTTCTACATATTGAACCGTTTGAAGCGAAAGATTTTCAAATTCATAGCTGACAACATCACACTGAGAAATAAAATGATCTAAAGCTGATATATCGTCATAGGAGGAAACAATATGGTTGTTTGCTGTTTGAGCGGCTGGGCAATTGGCTTCAGGGCAAAAAATAACGGTTCGAAATCCTAATTCTGCGGCCGCTATGGCGAGCATCCTTGCTAATTGGCCGCCCCCGATTAAACCAATGACGCTGCCTGGAGGTAACATGGTGAAGGGAGTGGTGTTGGCTAAGGAGGTGTTGGTTGAGGGGGTGGTGTTGGAGGGGGTGGTGTTGGCTGAGGGGGGAGTGGAAAACGGTGCCATTTTAAACCTCCGTTACAGGCGTTTGGGCGACATTGGCTGTTTGTTGTTGACGCCAATCTTGTAATCGTTGGGCGAGATCATGGTCATAAACGGCCATAACGGCCGCGGCTAAAAGTGCTGCATTAATTGCGCCTGCTTTGCCAATTGCTAATGTGCCAACGGGTATCCCTGCTGGCATTTGCACGATTGAAAGCAAAGAATCTTGACCAGAAAGAGAGTGAGAATGCACTGGAACGCCAAAAACAGGAAGAGGAGTAAGGGCTGCTAACATACCTGGAAGATGCGCTGCACCCCCTGCACCGGCAATTAAAACTTTAAACCCTGCTTCTTTTGCTTCTTTGGCAAATTGATAAAGGCGTTCAGGAGTTCGGTGTGCTGAGACAATATGCGAACTATGAGAAATACCAAGATTCGTCAAAATATCTGCACTATGGCACATCGTTTGCCAATCCGATTGGCTCCCCATTAAAATCGCGACATCACATGATTTTTTCATCATTCTCTATCCTTTTCAAAGGTTCAATGCGATTCTTTATCATTATTTTTTTAAAGTTTTATATTCTTTTTGCAAAGCCAATTGATGACAGAGAAACAGTTATTTTTCAAATAAGGTGGAAAGCTAAAAATTTAAAGGGGATCTCGAGAGATGAAAAACTAAAGTATTGAAGGCATGAAGCACTTCTTGTGAGGGGGGAGGGGAATGCAACGGGGTGGTGTGGGACCCATGAGGCTGTTGAGCTTGCGGCATTGTCTTTTATTTAAGATAAGAGGGAAAAATGCATTGAGGAAAAGCCATTGATTATAAGTTTTTTAAAAAAATGTCTTATTTTTTATTTGCTAAAATAAACAAGATCACCATATGATATAAAATCTGTTGCAATTTGAAACATTACTTATGAGAAAAGAGATTTTTATGTCAAAAATGTGTTGCAAAATGAGGATATTCTTATGAGAAAAAAAGAGATGTATATCTCTCGATTTCAAAGCCTATTTATTTTGTTGTTCAAGTGATTCTTTTGTGAGTGGGGGATATAATCTTTATAGGGGATATAATCTTTATAATTGTCGATATATCTTTAACAATGGCCGATATAAGGGGAAGCGAATAATCAACGCTTTTGTGCTTTTAACGCTTTTGTTGAGATGTGCTTCTGAGCGATTATATCGTTCTTTGTTTTTTCACTTAAATATAATGGTAATATCAATCGCGAGTGACGAATTGTGAATAATAAATCCATGGTCTCTTTTTTGCCCAATTTTGTAATATGGTGAACGCTGAAATAAATAAGAGTTAAACAACGGATGTAAAGGAGATTTAAAAGCTATGTTTCTTCCATTTTTAATCGCTTTAGGTACTGCAGTAACGACTATGTGTGGTAAAAAAAATATAAGTTATGCTTTGTGGGCAATTTTATTCGTTGTCATTCTTCTCACTTTCAATCATCACGCAACTTCCACTTTAAATTTATCTTTTTGAGAGAATAGCCATGGAACATGTTGAACAAAAAAATCCTCACTTCGTTATCTTTATGAATACGCTAGGACTCTTTGGATTATCCGTTGTCTTGGTGGTGGCTTTTTATTATCAATTGGTAAAGTTTGAGTTACCTTGTCCCCTTTGTTTGCTGCAGCGCGTTGGATTGATGCTGGCAGGTTGTGGGTTCTTGCTCAATATTCACCATAAGGTGAAAAATACCCATTATGGTATGGTTATTCTCGGTTGTATGGTAACCAGTGCTGTGGCAGCACGCCAAGTGTTTTTGCATATCACACCTGATGATTTAGGATATGGTTCAACGTTCTTTGGATTGCATTTTTATACTTGGGCTTTCATTATTTCTGTCCTTTGTATCTTTGCTGTCTCATTTGTCATGATTTTAGGCGAATTGGCACACAAGTTCAAAGAATTTTCTCCTTTTCCAGTCTTGAGTAAAGCGGCAAGTTTCTTATTTGTATTTTTGATTGCGGCAAATTTGATTTCTACCATACTGGAATGTGGTGGTGGACAGTGTGCCGATGATCCTGTAAGGTATGAATTGTTATCAAATTGGTTCCCTTCATAGTCTTGAATTTTTTTAATAATCCCTCATTATAATTTTTATTGTTAAAAGAGGCGGAAATATTTAAGAAACCGCTTCTTTTTTATTTATTTGGAAGACATTTCAGAAAAATTGTTCGATAATCTGATCTTTTATACCAATGCTGGCTTTTATGAGCGATAGCGATTGATATTTTTTTAGCGAAGACTTGTACTGTGAACCTTTTATGCTGTCTTTTGAGAGAGATGAAGGGATTGATTGGCTTGGAGGAGTTTGTAGAAAAGCCCCAGATTGTTGAGCTGCGTGGGTTAAGAAGCCTCGTTTTTAAAGGTGCATTAACGATAAAAAATTTTTGTTCTTGATTTTTCTTAACATTGTGTTAAATAAAGTTTTGTATTCATTTTGGTGCTTCTAAAGCGTTTTTATTGCTTCTAGAGGGATTAATTTAAAATTTTGAAAGTTATGTGAATAATTTTCTGTAGAGGTTTGTTTATTAGAGGCAAACCTTTTTTTTTATCTAACGTTTAGATGTTTTCTCTCAGTGTGAAGCTTTTTTTTAGAAAAAGGTAAGCGGCTTGATGATGACTCTCTTATTTATTAATATATTGATTTATAATGATAAATAACCCTTTTAAAGTGAAGCGCGTTGCTGAATATAATAAAGTTGCTGAATATAATAAAGTTGCTCATCACCAGTTCTCTTATATTGAATCAATTAAAATTACTTGCTTGTATATCATAAGTGAGTGGGCCATGTGGGTCAAAACTGTACAAGAAAGGCATGCCTTTAATGAAGTGTCTCTTGAACCGAAGGCTGTCTGCAACATTGGGAGCTGGCAGAGTTTTTGTGATGATGCCGGCTTGTTCTTCTATAAGCGTAAACTTGTTTTTCCATAAGCGTAAAGATAGGGGGGGCTGAATGGATTTTATATCCTTCATGGGAGCTTACCATTCCTTTACGGGTAGCGTTTTGCAAAATGGGTGTGATGGAGCGTTGAGAGATCTTTCTTTAAAACAAGCGCGTGAATATGCAACACAAGTATATTCCTTTTGGCACGTTTTGTATTACGAAAAAATATTGACTTATAAGGATAAGTTATCGTTGCGGATGTTGAATGAGAAAAACGAAGAGCTTCTCTCATTTCAAACTTTCTTATAGTCAATTAATTAAATGTGCTCTTCTACGTTACAAAAAAGCACTGGGTGTAAATAAAAATTCTTTTAAAAGTCGTAAAATGCTTCTTATGACCCTTTTTGATCGTTAGAATTTTTCGAAAAATTTTATGCTGCTCAATACAATAATAGGGCGGTTTATATCTATGATTTAAGTGAAAATAGGGGGATTTAGATGAAAAGGGAGGCGAGTTTTTAATGACAGTTGTTGAAAACGTTATTGTGTAATGCATTTTTTACAGATTTTCTGCTTTCTGTAAATATGTAAAAGCGTAAAAACAGAAATGTGTAAAAAAGGAAGCTGGGATTTTATGTGGGGTGTATGATTTTATCATGGCATGGAATGTGGAGAGAAGATTGCGGTGTGGGGATGAAGAGTTTTATGAAGGGGGGAGAAGTTTGGATGAAGAGGTGGGTGCGTTGACGAGAGAGGAGAGAGGGTGTGGGGAAAGTTGTTTTTGAAGTGAGATTGACCGATGCTTTGCGTGATCTTACTTTAGGGTGGTGAAGGAGGGGCAAGAATATTTTAAAATAGGACGTATCTGTCGCGTTTGATGCAACATTATCCTTTGTGGTGTCGTGATCTGAAATCAGCAGGGGAATTCGCTAGAGTAAGAAGCTGTATTGTTGACAAACCTATGTTTACAAAGTGGTGCGAGGGAAATTTGAAAGTTTCGTTTGGCTGCTTTCTGTAAATGTGGAGAAGCGTAAAAACGGAAATGCGTAAAAAAGGAAAAGGCTTTATGTCGTTAGAGGCGTTGTGGTTAATGATACGCAATGTATAGGGATTGTGTTTTCGAAGGTAGGAAGAGCAACATAAATGGAAGGAGTGGCTTAGAGGAAGTGTGTGAAGAGAGGGAAAATGGGGAAGGCTGTATGGGAAATGCATAGAGTATGAAGTGTGGGGCAGTGAAGCATGTTGTGAATGGTGTGTGAAGAATGGAGAAGGTTTTTGAGAAAAGGAGGGGCTTCTGGCGTGGGGGAGTGGTGTTTATCTGAAGGGCGCATGTTTAAAGTGTGGAAGGTGAGGAAAAGTTGGAGAGAGGATGATTGTGAGTAAGTTTTGGAGGGATTAGTCAGAGGTGTTGGGAAAATGCTTTAGGGGAAAAAATTAGCATAATTTCTTGTCATACTGAAACCAAAATCATCATAAAAACTGAAGGAAATTAGCGGGTAAAACTGGTGGAAAAAAGTTTTGATTCTTAAGGGGTGGGGGGGCCGTTTTTTTGAGAGTATGGAAGAGTAAACTTGAAAAACCTTTCCCTTTTTGTGGAATTTTTATTCACAAACTTAAGAAAATAGGATATGAACGCTGGAAATAACGCGCAGCTTAACAAAATATGTGCACTGTAAAGGAAATGTTTGTTTATGTCAAAAGAAGAAGTTTTAGAATTTTCTGGTATCGTTACTGAACTCTTACCTAACGCGATGTTTCGTGTGAAACTGGAAAATGACCATGAAATTATTGCTCATACCGCTGGTAGAATGCGGAAAAATCGTATACGGGTGTTGGCCGGTGATAAAATCATGGTGGAAATGACACCTTATGATTTGACAAAAGGGCGTATTACATATCGCTATAAGTAGCATCGTGGGTGGCTTGCACTTTTTTCTAAAAGCTATCATATTATTTCTATTATTTTTTAACAGTTTTTTAGTTTGCTTTTCATGAGTGAAAAAAGGGGAGTGTTTGAAGAGCCTTGAAAAACTGTAAAATCGTTGCGGAAAAAGGATAAGGAGATCAATAGCGCTTAAAAGGGAGCGCTAAAGGGGCGCTTAAAAGGGGGCGCTAAAGGGGGTGAAGAGGGAAGTCGATTGTGAAGGGGTGGAAATGAGCAATATAAGAGAGTGGGGGAAAAAACGTTTGGCAGATACTCTTACAGAAGAAATTTATTTGGTGCTTGCCTCCGCTTCGCCACGGCGTTTGGCGCTCTTGGCACAAATAGGGATTGATCCCCAGCAGGTTTATGCAAGCGATATTGATGAAACGCCAAAATTAAAAGAACATCCTGCAAACCTTGCCAAACGTTTGGCAAAAGAAAAAGCGCTGAAAGCCCAAAAAATTTTGCGCTGGTACAGTCAGAATGGTCAAGACGAGTTGCAGAATGTTCCCCAAAAATTGTCTGCGCAGAAAATGATTATCTTGGCGGCTGATACGGTGGTGGCTGTTGGCCGGACCATTCTCCCCAAACCAGAAAGCGAGGATGAGGCTTATGAATGTTTACGATTCCTTTCTGGACGGGCGCATAAGGTCTATGGTGCCATTTGTGCGCTCAATGAACGTGGAAAAATAACCGTAAAATTGGTTGAAAGTCGTGTTCGTTTTAGACGCTTAACCTCTGCTATGATGAAGGCTTACCTTGCTTCAGGAGAATGGCAAGGCAAAGCGGGGGGCTACGCTATCCAAGGAAAAGCAGGGGCTTTTGTTGTTCATATCACGGGTTCTTATTCTAATGTTGTGGGATTGCCTTTGGCTGAAACAACCGATCTCTTGACCGCTTATCACTATCCACTTTTCACTCACTGGGCTGAACAAACGCATGAGAGAGATTGATTGGTCCGTAGAGCTAATGCAAGGTAAAAAACAACAAAAAGAAAATATGAAAACAAATAGAAGCAAAATTAATGAAGGAGCCAATGACAAAGGTGTCCCAAAAACAAAAAGAGCCTAATTTACAAAAAGAAACCTCTCATCGCCCACCACATCCTTGTCCTATTTGTGGTCAGATGTCACAAAAATCTTCTTATCCTTTTTGTTCCACACGCTGTCGAGCTATTGATCTTAATCGTTGGCTTTCAGGTGCTTATATCTTACCACCCCCACCACAAGTAAGTGATGAAGAAGAGTAAAGAAGAGGCATGTCTTTTGAGAAGCAAATGCTTAGAAAACGTTTTTGTGTGAAAGCTGAAGGGATGGGCGTTGTTTGTTCTAGCGGGGAGGTCTGAGTGAGATATTTTGCGTGTGGCGTTGGAGAGAAGCTTGAGTTTGAGAAGAGGAGGGATGAGGTTAAAGAAATATCTGAGCCTTTTTGTTTAGAGAATTGGGGAAAAGATTGAGTGGTGAGAAATAGGGAGCGGCTGAGGAGATAATGCTTAGTCTGGTTGTTTTGCTGCTGAGGGGATACGAGAAGATTGGCTGTTTTGAGTAGAAGACATTTAGGCATTTGAAGGCATTGGCGTTAAATGTAGTTTTAAATATTTTCTTTTTAGCTCTTCATAAATACCAACAAAAAACAGTAAATTGTCAGTCATATTAAATAAAAATTATCACTTGTTCAAATTGGATCTGTAATAAATACCTTTTTTGAGACAATTATCCTGAAAATCATAGAAGTAAAAAAATCTTCGTCAGTTACTTGAAAGAATGATATTTGTAATAATTGATTTTAGCTTTTCTATCGTATAACCTCAATTGCTCGGCGCCGTTTGATGACGTACAAGAAAATTTTCGGCGTTGTGAATGGCTGAAGAAAATGTGATGTTTCTCAAAAGATGGTCTACAGAGCCTTTACCTTAGTTGCTTTCTGGTTGCCGGTTTAGCGTCATTGATATAGACGCAGATTGGGATCAGTCAACGATGGATGTTTTAATACATATATATCCAAGACTTACCATTGGTGGTTTTGTTATCATTGATAATTATAAATTGCTTTGTTGCAGGAAGGTTGTTGGTGCCTTTAGGGTGTGAGGGAAAAATTGATAGTCCAATCAGTATTGCTAAGGAAAAAAAGAGGGGCACGTGTTTTGGTGCAAAGAGCTTGATCGCTGCGTAGACGACCAAAATTACACTTTAAGTGATAAAGTAATTTCAGAAGATTGGCAAGAAAAATGAAAAATTTTCTATTCTGTTATACCGTAAAACGGCGCTATTTGAAGGGGGAGTGAAGAGCTTGAATATTCATGATAGGGCTTTGATTTGTTGAGCCTGATGAAGTGCTGTCGTTTGAGGAGGGTAGTCTGAAGACTGTAAGGGGACTAGGCAAAAAGCTGGATTCATTTTCAGAGCAGTGTTTACAAAGCGGTGCGGGGTGGTGATGTGGAAATTTTATTTGTCTGATTTCTGTGAATATGTAAAAGCGTGAAAACGTATATCCGTAAAATAATGCGGAGGATTTGTACTGTGTGTATGCTTTTATCATGGCGTGGAATGTGGTGAGAGTAGGGGGATGCATTTGTGAATGGAGCGGGGAAGCTGGGATGAAAAGGGGTGTTAAGTGCATTTTCTGGAGAAGAGTATGTGGAGAATATTGGGAGGAAGGGCTTATTTGTCTTGTTTGATAACGCCTCTTTTGAGGGGTGGTGATAATTATATGAAGTGATCAGTAGTCCTTCCCTGGATAAGAAGCTGGATTGTTTACGGACCAGTGTTTATCGAGCGGTGTGGGGTGGTGAATCTTTCGTTGGCTGTTTTCTGTGAATGTGTAAAAGCGTAAAAATGTGAATCTGTAAAAGTGAAGTGGAGGATTTATGGATTTATGCATTGTGCGTGTTTTGGGGTTACGTTGGGCTTTTGTCTGGCATGGATGGGGTGAAATAAATGGGGGGGTGAAGAGACTGTGAATTGAGGAGGGAAGCTGGAATGAAGAGTGCTGTAAGTTGTAAGTGTGTGACGGGAAAGAAAAAGGGGGGCGTGGAATGGAGAGAGTGCCTATGGACAAAGGGAGGGCGTGGATAAGAGGCGGGGTGGTGTAAAGGATTGCGGTAAAGGATGGTGTGAGGGTGATAGAAGAGGGAGGTGAGGAGATAGAGAGGAAAGGGTGTGGGGTTTTGAGAGAAGGTGAAGGTGAAGAAAATGCCCTGAAAGTATGGTGATGAGGTGAGCTAAAGGGGACGATGGGATGAGAGCAGGGCTCGAAAAAATAACTGGGAAAGGGAGCCGTGGTGGGGAAATGAAAAAAACTTCCTCACCCCCATTTATTTTTAAAGGGGAGTGAGGGGCTTATCAAGAAGAAAAAAGTTAGTTTTTTTTCATAATTTTCCAAGTTTTTCCATCAGACATATACATAATCTTTTGGCCTGTGGTTATCTTTTGTGTGCCGTGAGTGGTGTGAAGCGTAGAACTAGAAGCCGCTAGATGATCTATAAAGATTGATTTCCACTTAAATGAAGCAGGAGATGGAAAAGAGATATTGGGTGCCCAAGAACGATCTTTTGAACGAATAACGACAAGCTCTTTTTGTTTCAAGATGTTAGAAATTGTTTCTGCAGACAGATCTTTCCCATTGGAAATGGGGACTTCTGGTTTAGCTGTAGGCGAGGCTAAACCTCCAAAGTCGCTTATACTTGTCATACAAAAAGTGAACGTACATGATGTTTGGATGAGGTCAGAATCTCGACACTTTCCTTGATTAGAAACTTTCAGAGTCCCTTCGTATAGCTTGTTTTGTTTTAAGCCATTAGGATCAAAAAAAATCGAACTTTGCGGACTTAAATCATAACAGGAGGAAAGATGTCTCTTCCAACGAGAATGGTCTTCAACAAAACTTGAAGATTTACGGAGTTTGCCAAATGTATTTGGTACTTCTATGGTCCCAATATTCACTTTTTTACCCGTTGTAAAATCGACTACTTTCGCTGTAACTAGATTCTCATTTTTTTCAACATATAATCGATATCTGCGTCCCATTTCCCATGGAAACTTGATTTCACATCGTACTCCTGAACCTTCCTGAGTAAAATGCTTACATGTATTACCCTTCCATCCCGTTGCATTCCAGATAGAAAAATGAATGGTACGGCCGCTCCTGTTGAAAAAACCAATTTGTCCACTTTTTCCGTTTTAGAATTCAAATTTATTTCCCCAGAAATAGATGGAGTTAGGCCCACCATCGTAGTTTACTTGCTGGGTGAAAACAAATAGATCAAATAATGCATTCTCAGGCCATTCATGCTCTATTGTAATAACTTTGCCGGCAAAGATGGCATAGCTTGGTTTACTTATCAGAAGGAATAAAAGTATTAAAATAACCTTTTTTACAGTATGGTACATACTCAAACTCCTTTATTTTGATAAAGACAGTATAAGTTTATAAATATTAAAGCTTATACTCAATGTTTTGTTAAGTAAAAAGAGAAAAAGTAATTTTGACTTTTACTCTAAACTATATGCTGTAAAGACTGCTTTGTTTTAAATGTTTTTGCGTGCTCCTTTTCTGCTGTTCAAATTTAAGTTTTAATGGTGGAGTTTGTGGGTGAGAGTTTAAAAAGGGGAGTGATGATGTGGGGTATAAGAAAAGTTGCGGTTTTTATTTAAAATGATAGCGTATTTTTTTTCTCCCTCTTGCTATGAGGCTTGTAGAAACCCATATTCTTTTTAGCACTACGGTTCTTCTTCATGCTGCTTTTTCCGCGGTGTTTTTTAGAGGCTGGATAATCCTTTCTGGATGTTTCTTTTGTGGAATATTGGAGAGGTTAAAGTGTGGTGATGGCTTGAGGTTTAAGGAAAAAAAATGAACTTGGAAAAATATAGCGAACGCGTACAGGGTTTTTTACAATCAGCACAAAATAGCGCTCTTGCTTCTGATCATCAGCAGTTTATGCCGGAGCATTTCCTGAAAGTGTTGTTAGACGATTCTCAAGGATTGGCTGCATCGCTTATCCAAAACGCTGGTGGTGATCTTACTCTTATTCAAAAGGCGCTAAAAGAAGCACTTGATGCTTTGCCTAAAGTGCAAGGGGGAAATGGACAGCTCTATCTTTCGCAGCCATTGGCAAAAGTTTTCGCGCTGGCTGAGGATATTGCGAAAAAAGCCGGTGATCAGTTTGTGACCGTGGAGCGCATGTTGCAAGCGCTGATCATGGAAAAGACCGCAAAAACAGCCGATATTTTAACAAGTGGAGGATTGACCCCGCAAGCGCTTAATCGGGCAATTAATGCGCTGCGGAAAGGAAAAACAGCAACAAGCCCCCATGCCGAAGGACAATATGATGCCTTGCAAAAATATGCCCGGGATCTCACAAAAGATGCACGCGAAGGAAAACTCGACCCTGTTATTGGACGAGAAGAAGAAATTCGACGCACTATTCAGGTGCTCTCACGGCGGACGAAAAATAATCCCGTGTTGATTGGTGAGCCTGGGGTGGGGAAAACAGCTATTGTGGAAGGGTTAGCTCTGCGCATTATCAATGGCGATGTCCCTGAAACTTTGCGGGATAAACAACTCTATGCGCTCGATATGGGAGCGCTTATCGCTGGTGCAAAATATCGTGGAGAATTCGAAGAACGTCTCAAAGCAGTGCTGGCAGAGGTGCAAGCCGAAAATGGACAAATTATCCTCTTTATTGATGAATTGCACAATCTTGTTGGAGCAGGAAAATCTGATGGTCCTATGGATGCGTCTAACTTGTTAAAGCCTGCTCTTGCACGCGGAGAACTCCATTGTGTGGGTGCTACTACGCTCGATGAATATCGAAAATATGTTGAAAAAGATGCTGCTTTGGCACGCCGCTTCCAGCCTGTCTTTGTACCTGAACCCTCTTTGGAAGATACTATTTCTATCTTGCGCGGTATTAAGGAAAAATATGAACAACATCACAAAGTGCGCTTGGCTGATAGTGCTTTAATTGCGGCCGCGCGTTTGTCTAACCGCTATATTACGGATCGCTTCTTGCCGGATAAAGCTATTGATCTTATCGATGAAGCGGCGGCACGTTTGCGTATGCAGGTCGATTCAAAGCCGGAAGAACTCGATGCTGTTGATCGGCGTATTTTACAGTTGAAGATCGAACGGGAAGCTTTGAAAACAGATGTCGAGCCAACAGCAAAAGAACGGTTGAAAAATGTGCAGGAGGAACTGAAAACATTGGAACAACAGTCCGCTGAGATGACAAGTGCTTGGCAGGCTGAGAAACAAAAATTAGGGCATGCTGCTGATTTGAAAAAACAACTCGAAGAAGCCCGTAATGCTTTGGCTATTGCACAGCGTGATGGACAATTCCAACGCGCTGGAGAACTGGCTTATAGTGTCATTCCTGAACTCGAAAAACAATTGAGTATCGCGGAAAATGATGACCAACAAAATCATCTCGTTGAAGAAACGGTTACAGCTGAACATGTGGCGCGGATTGTTTCGCGCTGGACCGGTATTCCTGTTGATCGAATGCTGGAGGCAGAACGGGAGGCGCTGTTGCGGATGGAAGATGAAATTAGCAAACGTGTGATTGGGCAGGGAGAGGCTGTTCAAGCTGTTTCTCGTGCTGTACGGCGTGCGCGTGCGGGGCTGCAAGATCCTAACCGTCCGCTGGGGTCTTTCATGTTCTTGGGACCTACGGGGGTGGGAAAAACCGAGTTAACCAAAGCTCTGGCCGCTTTTCTCTTTCAAGACCCAAATGCCATGTTGCGTATTGATATGTCGGAATATATGGAAAAGCATGCTGGGGCGCGGCTGATTGGGGCACCTCCTGGATATGTTGGATATGAAGAAGGGGGCGTGCTGACGGAGGCTGTACGTAGAAGACCTTACCAGGTCATTCTGTTTGACGAAATTGAAAAAGCACACCCTGATATTTTTAATCTCTTGTTGCAAGTGTTGGATGAGGGACGCTTGACGGATAGTCAAGGACGTACCGTTGACTTTCGAAATACCTTGCTGATTATGACTTCTAATCTTGGTGCTGAGTTTTTAACTGCTTTGCCTGAAGGGCAAGCAACAGATCAGGCAAAAAATGATGTTATGAATGTCGTCAAAGCCGCTTTCCGTCCTGAATTTTTAAACCGTATTGATGAGATTATTCTCTTTCAAAGGCTGCAACGTCAAGATATGGAAGCTATCGTCGATATTCAGATAGAACATTTGCAAAATCTACTCAATGAACGCAAAATAACTTTGCAAATCGAGCCAGAGGTGAGAAAATTTCTTGCCGATAAGGGCTATGATCCGCTCTATGGTGCTCGTCCGCTTAAACGGATTATTCAAAAAGAAATTCAAGATCCTCTCGCAGAGAAAATCTTGTTTGGAGAAATTCACGACGAGACAACGGTGAAAATTACAAAACAAGGAGATCGGTTGGAATTTTTGCCTGAAGATTAAGTTTGGAGAAATTCATGGTATAAAGGGCGGTGATAATCTTATTGTGCGATAAAACACCGCGCTTTGAGGCGTGCTGATTTAGAAAAATTCACTGTGAGACAGCGGTGTTTTATTGCAAAGCAAAGGGAGTAGCCGGTGTTTTTGCATATTAAATGAGCGTTCTCGAATATCGTAGGATTCTTTTCCTTCTGTTTGTCGTGAAAACTATTTTCTTGCAATGTTATAAGTGAAGTCACAAGCAGGATTGCTTTGTTGCTTTATTGCTTTGTGTGTAGAAGCGTTAAAGAGAAATGCCGTTTATCCACCGTAAAACATTGCTTTTTGAGGGGGCTGATCTGTGGCATGGGAATTTTAGACGAAGATATTTTGACGATGGATTGGAGTTTTGCTGTTTAAGCAAAAGGTGGAGGATGCGTAAAACGCGCTGCTCTCTCATTTTTTCGGTGATGTGCGTTTTTCTGCTTTAAAATTTTGCTAAAAGTTTTTTTAAACTGTTTGATTGATTGCACTCTTGTCGGTGGCTAATAGATGATGAAGCATGATTATCTGCACAATCAAGTTTGCTATTTTGCAGTTTTTTAATCAAGATAAAGGCTTAAAAAACAAGACCTCTAACTTGTTTTGGTTAAAATTTTTGCTATTCGTGTTACAAAGGCAAGTTTAAGTGGAAGGTGTATATTAAAAATACCATCTATATCTTAATTGATTTTACTTAACATTTACCAATAAACTATAATATGGTAAATATTAAGTAAAATAAAAAGATAATGAACTTTTTTCAAGGATTTTAATAAAAACTGTATTGGAATTTATTGATAAAAAGGATCATTTGAAATTTAAGCGGGGTAAAATTTAAATGGGGGGCATAATCTTATGAAATTAGCCACAAACAAGGAAATAATTAACAGCTGGTTTGCAGAGGATGTTAAGAGTTATAATCGGCGTATTCCAGAAAGCTTAAAGGATTTCTATGAGGATAGGAAAGATTCGTTAATAAGTGATGCTGAGCTTCAAAAGAAAATTTTGGACTCTTTAATACAAGATGTGTCGTTAACATCGGATGATTCCAATCCATTAAAGTTGTTTCTTGAACAAGGCTTTTCTTTTAGGGAGGAGCAAGGGGCGAGAGTTTTTGATACTATTAGAGGTGAGCATTCGATATCTGTTAAAAGTGGAGAAAGCGTTGATCAATTTAAAGTGAATGATCCAGAAATTGAAGCATCATCTATACCGGACAAACGAGAAGATCACTATACATTTCTAATGACGTGTGATCGAATAGAGCATGCTTTTAGAGAAGAGTATGGGCTGGACAATCTTTTAAAAGAGATCAGATCGTCTGTCCGAGAGCAGGATAATATTGAGAATTACAATTGGTTAGAAAAGCTTATTGATAGTGCATTAAATAGTGAAAATGCACCGTTACAAGAAACACAAGAAATCTACATTCCAGACATTCGTGATCATCGTTTAGATGAAAAATCATATGAGCTCGCTATAAAAATCATTCGACGAGCAGTCAACTGTCTTGGGGTTCCCTCACGTTTGTACAATGCTTGTTTTTTTCAAAAAGCTTGTTCTTTGCGTGATCTTGTATTCATTTTTGGCATAGATGCTCAATTTGACATAAATGATCAAGTTCTTAACGAAGTCATGGATATGTCGACAGTTTATGACGCTAAAAATAACCTTTTAAAAGTACAAAATTTTGGTGAGAAAAATAGCGATGTTATTGGTCTTGCTATGTCAAAAAAAGCGATATCTATCCATGACTTAAAAAGTACAGGGTATAGCGAGTTTGATCCAAGCAATTTGAGCACGAATATCTTTTTTCATATTTCGCAATCGTCATTATTTCGTCCGTTTGAAACAATGATTGTCTTTAAAGCAGGGACTGATGATCAGATTGAAAAAACAATAAAAAGGTACGAAGGCGCCAATGGCATGAAGTTAAAAGAAGAAGCAGAGAAAGAAGCTTTAAAAAGAGTGAAAGTGCTATAAAAAAGATTAATTGAGGCATTCAAAAGTCATTGGAAAATTATAAGTGACAACAAAAATGCAGCTGATTATCCTATTTGCCTTAAAACACTGCTCTCTGAAGGGGTGTGGTGTCTTGATCTGAATTTGATTTAAGGATGTTTTGTTGTTTGATATATTAACAAATAACGTTGATCGTTGTGCTTTTGCCTAATCAGAAATTAGCCACAAGATTGCTTTTTGTTTTTTCGGCTGGAGCTCTCTAAAGTTTCTCAACAGAGTGTGTTCTTTTTCGCTATAGGTTTCTTGATTGTGGTGTAAGAGGGTTTCTTTTGTGGGAAGATCTTCTTTTGTGGTAATGTCTGCATAAAAAAAGTTTACGGGAACTTCTCGTTTTTGAGCGATTTCCAGTAAACATTTGGCACTTACACGATTGAAGCCTTTTTCATATTTTTGGATTTGTTGGAAACTGACACCTAAATGGCTTCCTAATTCTTTTTGGGAAAGTCCCATGGAAATGCGTCTGTGACGGATTCTTTTGCCTATCAAAATGTCGATAAAATGTGGATTTTTAGTTGGCACTTCAAGCCCCCCTCCGGTTGCGAGCGCCCTCGCTTTGGTATTCCGGGAGTTAAAGGTACTGAATCCGAGTCAGCTTTTTGCTTTTAGTGCTGAGAAGCACCTGGACATAGCAAAATCTCCCGGAATTCCGGGACACCCGCAAAGTGGGATAAATTTATGTGTCAAGTCTTCGGGTTTTTAATCCCTCTTGATCGTTGCGTATACGACCAAAATTACATTTTAAGTGATAAAGTAATTTCAGAAGATTAGCAAGAAAAATCAAGAATTTTCTATTCTATTATGCCGTAAAACATTGCTCTTTGAAGGGGCTGTGGTGTGTTGGTTTGAATGTGACTTAAGGGGGATATGAATGGAATAATGTTGATTAGTGCGCTGTTGCTTAATCAGAAATTAACCACAAGATTGCTTTTTGTTTTTTCGCTTCGAGCTCTCTAAAGTTTCTCAACAGAGTGTGTTCTTTTTCGCTATAGGTTTCTTGATTGTGGTGTAAGAGGGTTTCTTTTGTGGGAAGATCTTCTTTTGTGGTAATGTCTGCATAAAAAAAGTTTACGGGAACTTCTCGTTTTTGAGCGATTTCCAGTAAACATTTGGCACTTACACGATTGAAGCCTTTTTCATATTTTTGGATTTGTTGGAAACTGACACCTAAATGGCTTCCTAATTCTTTTTGGGAAAGTCCCATGGAAATGCGTCTGTGACGGATTCTTTTGCCTATCAAAATGTCGATAAAATGTGGATTTTTAGTTGGCACTTCAAGCCCCCCTCCGGTTGCGAGCGCCCTCGCTTTGGTATTCCGGGAGTTAAAAACACTGACTTGACTCAGCTTTTTGCTTTTAGTGCCAAAGCACCTGGACATAGCAAAATCTCCCGGAATCCCGGGATACCCGCAAAGCGGGATAAATTTATGTGTCAAGTCTTCGGGTTTTTAATCCCTATTGATCGTTGCGTAGACGACCAAAATTACACTTTAAGTGATAAAGTAATTTCAGAAGCTTGGCAAGAAAAATCAAGAATTTTCTATTCTATTATGCCGTAAAACATTGCTCTTTTAGGGGGGAGTGAAGAGCTAGAATATTTGAGGGCAGGGCTTGATTTGTTGAGCTTTATGAAGTGTTGTCGTTTGAGGGGGGCGACTGAAGATTGTAAGGGGGTACTAGGCAAAAAGCTGCGTTCATTTATAGACTGTTGTTTATAGAGCGGTACGGGGTGGTGAACCTTTCCTTGGCTTCGTTCTGTAATAATGTAAAAGCGTAAAAATGTATATCCTTAAAAGTGAAACGGAGGACTTATAGATTTATATATTGTGCGTGTTTTTGGTCATGGTATGGAATGTGGTGCGAGGATTGGGGGAAGTGTCTTCGTGAATGGAAGTTGGGAGGAAGAGTGCTGTTAAGTTGTGAGAGTGTGATGGGAGAGAAAAAGGGGGGAATGGAGAATGAAGAAAGTGCGCATGGATAGGAGGAGAGTGTGGGTAATCCGGTGGTGCAAAGAGATGCGTGAAGGAGGGCGGTTTTGGAGATAGGGCTTGATTTGTTGAGCCTGACGAAGTGCTGTCGCTTGAGGAGTGGTTGGGTGCAAGCTTTATTTTGTGGGGAAAGCTGCTTTTTGAAGTGGGATTGTAGACTAGTGCTGGTTGGGAATTTTCATTCTTTGAGACGTGGGGTGGAGGTCAATGTAATAATATGGAAGATTGTGATCTAATAGTTTTTACATTCTTTCTTTTTTTAAAGATATTACTTGATATTAGAGTAAATGCTTATATCAATAGGAGTATTTCTTTAAAAATTTTCACTTAACTTATTAAGCGATTTATTAGAATAAAAGACTCTTCTGAAGTTCATATCACCAATTGTATTGAAGGAAGTGTAATTTTAAGTGTAGCTAAGTTTAACATCGGATGGTTGATATGAATTTGTTTTTAAAAAAGAGTCCATTAGCTCTTTTTTGCTCTCTCTTTATTTCTAAAGTTGGTGATTATGCTTATGAAGTTGTTTTTATTTTACTTGTCTTAGAATTAACAGATAACACCTTTTTTACAGGTCTTGTGTATTTTTTTCGATTTATCCCTTTTCTCTTTTTTGGCCCTATAGGAGGTTGGTTAGCGGATAATTTTTCTTTGAAGAAAAATATCATCTTAAGTGAAGTTGTTAGATTATTAGCTTCATTGTTTGTTTTTATAACTTATATAACAGGTACGGCACATATCATTGTTCTTATTTTTGCAGCAATATGTACAACGATAGGAAGAAGTATTTTCCAACCAAGTTTTCAAGCTGCTATTCCCAGAATGTTTTCAATAAAAGATCTTACAAAGGCCAATAGCATTGCTCAAATTATCATGGAAACTGCATCCGTCATTGGCCCTTTGGTTTGTTCCATACTGCTTTTTTTAGTAAATAAATCGGCAGTACTCATTTTTGATTTTTTTACCTATTTTATATCTATTATCGTGTTATTTAATCTCACGAATTTAAATTCAAATGAGAATAAATCATTCAATTTTATAAAAATTTATCGAGAAACAGCTTCATATCTTAAATATATTTCTACAGAACATAATAATTTATTTATTACGCTCGTTGGCTCGTCGTTTGCTATTCTCTTTACGGGTGCAATTTTAAGATTTTTAATTCCAGCTTTTGTTCTCTCTATAGGGGGAGAGGAAAACTTTGTTAGTTATATTTTTTCTCTCATGGCTGTTGGAACTATTGTTGGTGGTTTGTTATATAGTAAAATTATATTAAATATTACATCGTTGAAGCTCATGATATTTTGGCTTCTTTATGGGGTTATTCTGTTTGTTATGCCTTTAGCTGCTGGACTTTATTTAAAACTCCTTCTCGTGTTAGCATTTGTTTTAGGATTTATGGGTGCCTTTGTGGATATTGGTTTAGTCTCAGCTATTCAATTATATTCTCGTCGTGAAGATTTTGGTAAAAGTTTTGGAACCTTTTCAACTTTAGCGAACTCTGCGGAAGCAATCTCTGGCTTTATTGCTGGACTTTTGGCTCTCGTGGGATTGTTAAGCTCTTTTTTAGCTATGTCCGCATTAATTATTTCCACGGGAATTATTGGCGTTGTAAAAATTAAGAAAAATAAAGAGTTAACACCTCTTAACACGACAGTCGATGACGACCATTGATATATTTGATATCTCCATGCCTTTTCTTTTTTCTAAAGACGGTTCGCTAATTATCTTATTCATGAGATAAAAACACAGCTCTTTGAAGGGGGAATCTGAAATGAATGAGTGGTCAGTGGTGGAAACTTGCTAGGCAAGCATTTGAATTCTTTACAGACCGTTGTTTATAGAGTGGTACGGGGCGGTGAACCTTTCCTTGGCTTCGTTCTGTAATGATGTAAAAGCGTAAAAATGTGAATCTGTAAAAGTGAAGTGAAGGACTTATGGGTTCATATATTGTGCGTGTTTTTGGTCACTTTGGGCTTTTGGGGGCGTGGAATGTGGTGCGAGGATTGGGGGGAAGTGTCTTCGTGAATGGAGGGGAAATGAAGGGTGCTGTGCGTTGGTTTATGTAATGCAACACACCATGAAAGTAAGTATACATATACTATATGTATACTACATGCTTTACATGTGTTTTTTCGTACTTTTAACATATATATTTTGTGTGTTAAGCATAAGCTTTAAGTACTATGAGAGATGGTGGCGTTTTTTTAACAAGTGAGAAATTGATTAACTAATGCTTGATAGTAAAGCAGTATGTTGTTAAGGCTATTCTTTGAAAGGAGACTCTTATTTCTGGTGTAGGAGCTTCTCAGAAGAGAATGCAATTAATAGGGGAGTTAAGATGTCAAAATATTTATTTCCGTTACCGCTTGTATTGGTGGCTGGTTGTGCATCTATCAGTAATTATTCATCAAGTTATGTCAGTCCAAATATTACGAAAGATGATGTAAAATTAATTGCTAACGATTTTGTTCGTAATCTTAAAAAACCTTTACCGCCCGCTACAACAACTCTTATTGTGAAAAAAAATAAAACAGAAGACAACTTTACTCCTGTATTTATTGATCTCTTGCGACGGAATGGATATAACGTGATCTATACAGATCAACCAAACAAACAGCAAAATGGTGTAATCTTGACTTATCAAATAACGCCAATAAAGACAGGTATCATGTCTATGGTTTCTTATGATGAGGTTGGAGTAACGCGTTATTATGTCCGTACTTATAATAGATGAAACCCCTTAACCGGTTTGTCTCAAAGAAGTAGATAATGAAGAAATGTGTTTCAGGGAAAATGTTGGGATTGAATTAATCAATAAAAATTTGCAGATGTGAAATTGCATATTCAGACGATAGTTATTCGTAGTCTCGTTTACAATTTCAGTGTTGTAACGAAGAAAGATGTCGTTTTATCTGTTTGCAATTCTTCATGTTCTGTCTCAGTTATATAGCGCTTTTATCGTTTCTGTCTTATAGAAAATTACTTTCTGTTCTACGGCTCTATATGCCAATCTAATAGTCAGATCTGATCAATCAAATTCATATGAGCTCTTTACAGAAATCTGTTGTTTGAGATTGTTGTAAAGGTGTTTTGTTTTTATCAAATTATCGCGTGGTGGTTTGGGAGTTTCCTTTGGCTGCGTTCTGTAATGATGTAAAAGCGTAGAAATGTGAATCTGTAAAATGAAGCGGAGGATTTGTGCTTTGTGAGAGCTTTTATCATGGCATGGAGTGTGGTGGGAAGGATTGGGGGAAGTGTCTTCGTGAATGGAGGAGAAAGTTGGGATGAAGAGTGTTGTTGAAGTGCGTTTTCTGGAGAAGAGTGTGTGGGGAATAGCTGTGAACAGATTGCAGAGCTGATGTGTAAAGAGATGTGAAGAGAGAAAAATCGTGGTTGGCGTTTATATTCTATGCGGAGCTTAACAATTATATTTTTATGGGGGATATTCGTGAAATGGGTGTGAGAAGAATTGAGAGGTGTTTTTTAATAAGTGGATGAATGAGCAATACAATGAAATCCCATTTAGGGGAAATCCCATTTAGGGGAAATCCCATTTAGGGGAAATCCTATTTAGGGGGAATCCTATTTAGGGGGAATCCTATTTTAGCTCTTGTTGTTTTAGACATTGTGTTTTGTATGAGGGGCATTTTGCAGGAAAGATGTTTTGAGGGATGTGGCTCCCCTTAAAGAAAAACACAAAAATATCAAAAGAAAAATATAAAAACTTGACAAGGTAAATGTAAAAAGGTATCATAATGATACAATCGGAATTGTGCGTTTAAATCAGATGAGATCTTTTGATAAGATTCTGTGAGAGGGGTGGGGATGTTTTTCCAAGGTTCTGGTGTTTGTTATCCTATTTTGAAGTTTGTTATCCTATGATGTCGTAAACCGGTGTCGTGAACCGTTTTTTGAGATCTGGTGGTATCAGGCGGGCAAGGCTTTAGGCTGAGGGGAATATTGGCAACGGATGTCGATTGATGGGCTTTTGTCTAATCAGAAATCAACCACAAGATTGCTTTTTGTTTTTTCGGTTTGAGTTCTCTAAAGTTTTTTAAAAGGGCGTGTTCTTTTTCGCTATAGGTGTCTTGATCATGGGGGAGAGCATTTTCCTTTGTGGGAATATCTGCTTTTATCGCAATATCGGCATAAAAAAAGGTAATGGGAACTTTTAAGATGTTGGCAATTTCTTGTAAGCGTCCTGCGCTTACACGATTGAAGCCTTTTTCATATTTTTGGATTTGTTGAAAACTGACGCCTAAATAGCTTCCTAACTCTTTTTGAGAAAGTCCCATTGAAATGCGTCTGTGACGAATTCTTTTGCCTATCGAAATATCATTGAAATGTGAATTTTTAGTTTGCACTTCAAGCTCCCCTCCAGTTGCGAGCGCCCTCGCATGAGTATTCCGGGAGGTTGAAAGCACTGAACTCAAATCAGCTTTTTGCTTTTAGTGCTGACAAGCACTTGGACATAGCAAAAACTCCCGGAACTCCGGGATACCCACAAAGTGGGGTAAATTAATGTTTGAGTTTTCGGGCTTCAACTCCCTATTGATCGCTGCGTAGACGATCAAGGCACCTTTTGAGTGATAAAGTAATTTCAAAAGATTGGCAAGAACAATTAAAAGATTTGGAAAATGAGAGCATTTTTTTGTATCTTAAAAACTGTCTCATTATCTTCTTATGCCTTATGCTGTAAAATATTGTCATTTGAGGTAGGGTGAGATGGGGGCATTAGAGGCAAGGATATGCCGTCGACGGATCTTCAAGCATATCAATAATTCGGGCATATCAATAAGGTGCTTTTTGTGAGAGTGTCTGGATATTTGAGGGTAGGGGTTATCTATCCGTGTCTGGTGAAACAGTATCCTTTGAGGGGTGGTGAGGGGTGTTTTCCAAGTGCAATATACGCGATAAAAGTTGAATTGTTTACAGACTCTTGTTTATTGAGTGGTGGGCTGGTTTGGAAATTTCATTTGGCTACTTTCTGTAAAGATGTAAAAGCGTAAAAACGTGAATCCGTAAAAGTGAAATGAAGAATTTATGTGTTGTATGCTTTTATCTTGGCATGGAATGGGGTGAGAGGACTGGGGAACGAGTCTGCAAATGAAGTGGAAAGCTAGGATGAAGCATGTGAAAATTGGCGCTGTGGGAGAAGCTTTTTGGTGTGTGTGAAGCTTTGTCTTTTGGGTGGGGTCTTTGCTTCGAAGCGGAATTGATCGGTATTTGTAGGAGCTTTCGCTCTTTGTGTTGGAGAGGGATGGGTGTAAGAATATTCAGAAAAGGCTTGCTTGTTGAATCCGTTGTTTGAGGGGTATGGTGTGCTGATCTGTCTAAGTGCTTGGTAGGAGGAAACTGCTACAAGATGTCGGATTCTTGACAACGCAGTGTAAGATGCTGGGGGAAAAATTTTGTTTGGCTGCTTTCTGTAAAGATGTAAAAGCGTAAAAACGTGAATCCGTAAAAGTGAAGTGAAGGATTTATGCTTTGTGTATGCTTTTCATGGCATGGAATATGGAGAACTAGGGTGCGCGTTTGTGAATGGAGCGGAGAAAGCTGGGATGAAGAGGGGTGTTAAGGTGTTGACTGGAGAAAAGTGTGTGAGGGAATATTTTAGGGCAGCGCTTATCTGTCGTGTCTGATAAAATTGCCTTCTTTGAGGTGTCGTGATCTGAAGCTTATATTTTAAGGGTGTTGGATATATTGGTGAGGGATGTTGACGGGGTGCTTTTGTCTAATCAGAAATTAACCACAAGATTGCCTTCTGTTTTTTCGGTTTGAGTTCTCTAAAGTTTTTTAAAAGGGCGTGTTCTTTTTCGCTATAGGTGTCTTGATCGTGGTGTGAGAGATTTTCCTTTGTGGGAATATCTGCTGTTAAAAGGTCCGCATAAAAAAAGTTCATAGGAACCTCTAGTTTTTTGGCAATTTCGAGCAAACACCCCGCGCTTACACGATTTAAACCTTTTTCGTATTTCTGGATTTGTTGGAAACTGATACCTAAATGGCTTCCTAATTCCTTTTGAGAAAGCCCCATTGAAATGCGTCTGTGACGGATTCTTTTGCCTATTGAAATATCATTGAAATGTGAATTTTTAGTTTGCACTTCAAGCTCCCCTCCGGTTGCGAGCGCCCTCGCATGAGTATTCCGGGAGGTTGAAAATACTGACACTCGGATCAGCTTTTTGCTTTTAGTGCTGAAAAGCACTTGGACATAGCAAAAACTCCCGGAATTCCGGGATATCCGCAAAGCGGGATAAATTTATGTACCGAGCGTTCGGGTTTTCAACTCCCTATTTGACCGTTGCGTGGACGATCAAAAACACAAGCCTATCAGTAAAGTAGTTTCGGAAGATTGGCAAGAACAATTAAAATGTTTGCTGTACGGTTATACTGTAAAATAGGGATGTTTGGGGGTGGTAATCTGATGTTAGTAGGGGAATTTATTGGGTAAGAGGTTGGATTATAGTTTAAAACCGGTGCGGGGTGGAAGCTTTATTTAGCAGAGGAAAATTTGCTTTTTGAAGTCGAATTGTAGATCAGAGTTTATCTGGCGTGTTTGATGAAACACCATTCTTTGAAGTGTGAGATAGCCATATGAAATAATCAGCAGGGGAATCCGTTAGAGTGAGAAGCTGAGTTGTTGACAAATCCGTGTTTATAGAGCTGCGTGGGGTGGTGATGTGGGCGTTTCATTTGGTTTTTTTCTGTAAAGATGGAAAAGCGTAAAAACGTGTATCTGTAAAATTATGCGGAGGATTTGGGCTTTATGTGGGTTCTTGTCTTTTAGGGTGTGGTCTCATTTTTTATTGTTGATGGCTTGTTAAATTTTGTTGCTGATTTTCATGTCATTTTTTGTGTTTGAAGTATTGGTTTTTCTTTAGTTGGAAGGAACATGATGATGGTAGATGAACATTGTCTTCCCTTACGTCGAAAAGGGCGTAAAAAAACAACTTTGAATAAAACAACAAAGCGATTTAATGAAGCTCTTTTGACAGCCGCTGAGCAGGCTGGATATCACTATGGTGAGGATGGGCTGGTGTCTTATCTTCAATATCATGCGTTGAATAATCCTGTTCCTTTTTTTTCGCTGCTGGCAAAAGTCTTGCCTCTTCAGGTTACGGGAGAAGCAGGGGGAGATGTTAAAACAGTTTCGCGTATTGAGATTGTGCCAGTGAAGCCCAAAAATACTGAACCGGAGAAGCCTGATCCTTTGGTCACTGAGGCTTGAAGCTACGAGAAAATGTTGGGGTTGGGCATATGATGTTTAAGGGATATAGTCTTTGAACGGGGATGCTAGGTGTTTGTCTGAAAGCTTATGATTGAAATTGCGGTGAGGGGCGTGTGCTTTAGGCGTGTGAGCTGTGAAGTTGTTGGGCTTTGGTGGGGGAAGCATGAGGGCGTGGACTGGAGGAGACTTCGGTGCATATGGTGTTTTTTGGGGTATATGGTGTCTGGGGTGGTCTGTGTGAAGGGGGCGGGCAAGATGCTTTTATGGCGATGTGTGAGGGGCGCGATACCTGAAAGATGTTGGGGAGTGCTTGATGATATTTGCTGTTTTGGATTTCTGGTGAAGGTTTGGTCTTTTCTCGTTATTGAAATGGGGGAGATGTTAAAACAGTTTCGCGTATTGAGATTGTGCCAGTGAAGCCCAAAAATACTGAACCGGAGAAGTGTGATCCTTTGGTCACTGAGGTTTGTGATATTGAAAAATGTTAGGTTGAGGTGGATGATGTGGGGTGATGTCTTGGAAGGGGGATGCTTTGGTGATTGCCTATCTTGAGGGGATTGAAGCGGAGGCTATCGCGCTTGTAGGCGCTCGTGATACTGGGAAGGGGCTTTGGTGGGGGATGCATGAGGACGTGGACTGGAGGAGACTTCGGTGCATATGGTGTTTTTTTGGGGTATATGGTGTCTGGGGTGGTCTGTGTGAAGCGGCGAGGGCAAGATGCTTTTATGGCGATGCGTGAGGGGCGCGATACCTGAAAGATGTTGGGGAGTGCTTGATGATATTTGCTGTTTTGGATTTCTGGTGAAGGTTTGGTCTTTTCTCGTTATTGAAATGGGGGAGATGTTAAAACAGTTTCGCGTATTGAGATTGTGCCAGTGAAGCCCAAAAATACTGAACCGGAGAAGTGTGATCCTTTGGTCACTGAGGTTTGTGATATTGAAAAATGTTAGGTTGAGGTGGATGATGTGGGGTGATGTCTTGGAAGGGGGATGCTTTGGTGATTGCCTATCTTGAGGGGATTGAAGCGGAGGCTATCGCGCTTGTAGGCGCTCGTGATACTGGGAAGGGGCTTTGGTAAATGATGCCGTAAGGGCCCGTGTGCTGGAGGGTTTGGTGCAGGGTATTTGTGTGGTGGATATGGAACAGTGTTTTGATGGGTGAGGGGCATGAAACTTGAGAGAAGTGTTATGTTTGCGGGATGCATGTGTTTTGGTGGGGTATCTTGGGGGATAAAGTGTGAGGATTGGTGATGCTTGAGAGGCATGGTCTTGGAGGATGTTGGGCTTTGGATATGCCTGAGAGCGTGTGCTGAGGCTATGATTTGGGGGGATACTGTGCTTGTGGTTGGGGGATGACAGGCGCGGTGTTTGAGGGGTGTGTTGGGGAAATAGGGACCTTTGGGGAGATAATGATCTTTGGGGGGATAAGGACGTTGGGGCATATAGGTGGAGTCAAGGGGATCTCATGTAAAAAAGTGAAATTTATTGAACATGTGCGATGAAGAAAAGATAAAGCGCTGCTTTTGAGAAGGGCGTTTTTCGTTCAATTGCTCTTTTCGTTCAATTGCTCTGGGATAATGAAACTTGGGATAAGCAAAAGGGTGCAGCGCAATTATTGCTAAAGTATGAAAATTTATAATGACAACGGTTCAGAAAATTTCTCAAAAAATTGAGCAGAAAACGGCTCAAGTAGCTCTTATTCCAAAGCTTATTCCTGTTTTTACTGGAAATGCCGATGTGCGAGCCGCTTGGGGAGGACGCGGTTCTGGAAAAACACGTTCTTTTGCTTTGATGTCGGCCGTGGTGGGATATCGCCATGGAATGGCTGGAGAACGCGGTATTATCCTTTGTGCACGGCAATTTCAAAATTCTCTCAATGAAAGTTCGTTGGAAGAAATTAAACGCGCTATCGAAGCTTATTCTTTTTTACAAGACTATTATGAAATCGGCGATAAATATATTAAGTCAAAAGATGGACGGATTGTCTATGTGTTTGCTGGGCTTGATCGCAATATCGCAAGCATTAAATCAATGGGGCGCGTTTTCCTTTGTTGGGTGGATGAGGCGGAGCCCGTGACCGAGACCGCTTGGCAAACACTTATTCCAACTTTGCGCGAAGAAGGAAAAGATTGGAATGCAGAATTATGGGTGACATGGAACCCATGCCATGAAAATGCTCCCGTGGAAAAACGTTTCCGAAATGTCGATAATCCTCATATCAAAGGGGTGGAAATCAATTGGCGCGATAATCCGCAATTTCCTGAAAAACTCAATCGTGATCGAATGGACGATTTACAGCAAAGACCAGAGCAGTATAACCATATTTGGGAAGGAGAATATCTCCAAGCTGTGCAAGGCGCTTATTATCAGAAATGTCTGCTCGAAGCCGAGATGGAAGGGCGGATTACCACTGTTCCACGGGACCCTTTGATGCAGGTGAGAATCTTTTGGGATATCGGGGGAACAGGCGCAAAGGCCGATGCTACCGCATTGTGGGTGGCGCAGTTTGTTGGAAGGGAAATCCGAGTGCTCGATTATTATGAAGCCCAAGGACAACCTCTCTCAGAGCATGTGGGGTGGGTCTTTCAAAAGGGATATGATAAGGCTCTTATGGTCTTGCCTCATGATGGCGCAACAAAAGATCGTGTCTATAATGTGAGTTTTGAAAGTGCCCTTCAACAAGCTGGTTTTCAAACCAAAATAATTCCTAATCAAGGAACAGGCGCTGTTAAAATGCGTATCGAAGCCGTAAGGCGGTTGTTTCCTGCACTATGGTTTAATCGTGAAACAACATCTGCGGGGAGAAAAGCGCTCGCCTGGTATCATGAAAAGCGTGATGAACAGCGCAATATCGGTCTAGGGGCTGAACATGATTGGGCTAGCCATGGGGCCGATGCCTTTGGACTGATGTGTGTGGCTTATGAACAACCAAATGCTAGAGTGCGAAAAAAAACTTATCGCTCTTCTCACCATTCTCAAACTTCATGGATGGCTTTTTAATGAATATGTCTACAAATTCTTCTTTTGATCAAATCGAAACGCTTGAAAATCAAGCTCTCTTTAAAAAACTCGTGGGTTGGTATCAGGATGATATTACCCATGTCGAAAAATGGCGAAAAAATGCCCAAGAAGATTACGATTTTTATAATGGGCGGCAATGGAATGAGCAAGACCTTGCCGTCTTGCACGAACAAAACAGACCGGTGATGACTTTTAACCGTATTGCACCTTTAATTAATGCTGTGATCGGTGCTGAGCGCAATAATAAAAGACAAGTCCAATTTATTCCACGACAAGAAGGTGCAGCTTTTGCTAATCAGATTCTAACAGGAGCAGCCGAATGGTTTCGCGATGAAGCCGACGGCGAATACGAAGATTCCGATGCCTTTCAAGATGCAATTATTTGCGGCATGGGCTGGACAGATACACGCCTTGATTATGAACAAGATCCACAAGGAAAACCAATCATTGCGCGGCTGGACCCTATGAAAATGGTGTGGGATGCAAGTGCTGTTAAGTCTAATCTCATTGATGCTCAACGCTTATGGTATATTGATGAAAAACCTCTTGCCGTAGCGCAGCAAATGTTTCCAAATGTTCATTGGAGCGATCTTCATGCTGATTGGGTGAAACATCAGAGCTTTTTACAGCCAACCAGCAATGGGATAACACAAAGTTATCAGGTAGAGGGAGAAGAGACAAGCTGTTATCAACGTCCTAAAATGGTGACATTGGCAGAATGTCGCTGGTTTGAACGCGAGGTGGTTTATAAAGTCCTTGAGCCGCAAAGTGGAAAATTTATCGATTATTCAGAGCAGGATTTCCAAAATTTAAGCAAAACCTTTCCTCATATTCAAGCAACAAAGTTGACCAAAAAAATTGTCAAACGGGCATTTTTGGGCAGAAAGCTGCTCGAAGCGCCTGATAAGCCCTTGGTTCCACCCAATCAATTGGGATGGGAGTGTATTACCGGTACTTTTGATAAGTTAAGCCGACAGTTTTACGGAATTGTTAAGCCAACAAAAGATCCGCAACGGTGGGCAAACAAATATTTTAGTCAAGTAATGCATTTGCTCAATAGCCAATCAAAAGGCGGCATTATGGCAGAACGCGATGCTTTTGATGATGATCGACAAGCCGTCGAGAGTTGGGCTAGAGCCGATAGTATTACTTGGTTGAAAAGTGGGGCTGTCTCTGGCGGAAGAATCCAGCCTAAACCCGTGGCGCAATTTCCGCAAGGTTTTTTTCAATTGTTTAATGAAGCAAAGAGTGCTCTCGAACAGGTGACGGGATTGTCTTCTGAATTTATTGGGACGCGAGCTGTCAATCAGCCTGGCATTCTTGAACAACAACGGCGACAATCGTCACTTAATCTTTTGGCTTCCTTTTTTGATGGGTTGCGTCGATATCGGCAACGACAGGGAAAAATTATTCTCTATCTTATTCAAAATTATCTCTCCGATGGGCGGTTGGTCCGTATTGCCGGGGATGAAAATGCTCAATATGTTCCACTGACACGCGAAATGGTGACAAGTTTGGAATATGATATTGTCGTGGATGATGCGCCAACAAGTCTTAATGAAAAAGAGCGTACTTTTGCATTGATCATGCAATTGCTTCCTTTGATGCAAAATTTTGCAACGCCAGAGATTATGCTCGATCTTTTACGCTATTCGCCTTTACCCGCTTCACTCATTCATAAAATCGCTATAAAGGCGCAAAACGCTCTCCAAGAAGAGCAAAATGCCTCAGCACAGATGGGGGGTAATGTGGGAACAGAGCAGATAATGCAGATGTTGCAGACAGTAAAGGCTCAACAATAGGACGCTTTGTCATGCGCGACTTCTGATAAATTCCATCTACCAGAAATTGCTTATCGATACAATTTCCATAGCATAATGTCGTCTTCCTTTATCTTCGAAGAGCTGTTTTATGGGACTATTCCTGTTGGGGAAAACAGGGTGGAGAGGGAGTCTTGCCGTTATGTGGGGTGAACATGGTGGGGAATGGTGGAGCCCAAGTGATGGGAGAGCATTGAGGGAATAAATGCTCACAGGCTGTTTTATCTGAAAAATTTAATTTTATTGTTAAAAAAAAGAAAAGGCTAATGTCATGGATCAAGAACACTTAACGCCGGCAGAACAAAACCAATTAAAACAAGATTTTCTGGTCTCAACACAAGAGGGAGAAGATGGTGAAATTGCAAGAGAAGAAAAAACTCTTGAAGATAATTTCCAAGGGCAAACGCATCAAAAACAGTCCTCTTCGCAAAAGGTAGAAAAAGAGGTTCAAGGAGGAGAAGATGTTCCACCAGATCCACAAAAAGACTTTATGGGCTATATGCAATGGTTGGGAAAAACACTCCAAAAACAAGGGCTTTTACATGAAAAACCCCAAGATAAACCGACTGTTTGTGAAGCAGAACAGTTGCACGCATTCTATCAACAGTCTGTTGCCAGTGTTAAACAAAAACATCATGATTTTGATCAAGCCGCCGATTTTATTTATGAAACGCGGGCTAAACAGTTGGCTGCTTGTGCTTCGCTCTATCCTGAGATGGCAGATCCCCAAAATATTGATGCGATAATTGGTGATGAGTTGAAGCAGATCTTGCGCGATTGTGCGCAAAAAAATCAAAACCCTGCTGAAGTGATTTACACGATTGCACAAAAAATTGGCTACACAAATGTTCCCAATAACATGGATGAAAATTTACAGGAAAGACACAATTCTGCGCGTACTCTTGCTGCTTATAACGGTTTAACGCCAAATGGGCCGATTTCTTTGGATATGCTTGATAAAATGTCAGAAGCAGAATTTAGCGCTTGGGTTGCTGATCCTAAAAATAAAGCTGCTTTTAATCGTTTAATGGGGGGAAGAGAATTTTAAAAACAAAAATGTGGCAGGTGTTTTTTGCGGGAACGTGGAGCGGCTTTTGGGGCGTGAAGGTGGCAGGCGTTTTTTGAGGGAACAGGGGCGGGGGGAGTGGGGAGAGAAGATGTTTCAAAGAACGGATGCGGTGAGGAGAGCTCTTATAAGGGGGGAGGAAGACGCTAACAGAAATTAGATAAAACTCACGAACAAACTATTCACCATTTGAAATGAAATGTGGTGTTTTAACAACCGGCGCTTTGCCGGGTTTTTTATGTCAATAAAACTTTTAGAGGACAAAATGACTGTAACTTATATCGGACTTAATGACCCAATGGCAGTGCGCACATGGTCTAAATTATTAAACCAAGAAGTCTCAAAAGCACTTCCAATTGCACCGTTGATTGGAAATGATTCAAACAGTATCGTACAATTAAAGGATGAAACCACGAAAGCAAGTGGGGATGCCATTAGCTTTAATTTGCGTGTGCAGTTGCTAGGCGATGGGGTGAGTGAAGGGCAGACATTGGAAGGCAATGAAGAAGCTTTACAGTTTCTCAATGATCGCTTGGCAATTAATGAACTCGTTCATGCTGTGCGTGTCAAAAATGAGGGAACAATTGATCAGCAACGAATTCTCCATGATTTGCGCACCGAGGCAAAAAATGGTTTGGTTGATTGGTATGCAGATCGTCTGAGTATGATGTTCTTCATTCAAGTGTGTGGTTATACCGCAAAAGCTATTAACTTTGAGGGACGTACGATTACTCTTAAACCTGTCCATTATGGGTTTAATGCGCCAACGGCACCAACCAATAAACGCGTGGTACGTCCTAACGATAAAGCAAAAGATGAGGACTTAAAAGAAGGCGATGTTTTTGATCTTAAGCTCATTGATAAAGCTGTCGAACGGGCTAAATTGGCAAATCCTAAAATTAGACCTGTGCGGATTGATGGCGAAAATGTCTATGTGCTGTATCTGCACCCAACCCAAGTGACGCAATTGCGAACCAATACAGATGCGGGGCAATGGCTCGACATTACTAAGGCAATCTATAGTGGAAGTCGTATCAAAAATCCGCTCTATGATGGGTCTTTGGGCATGTATAATGGTGTGGTTTTACGCGAAGCTGAACATATTACCGAAGGGGTTGAATCTGGGACGGCAAATAAAGCTGTACCAAATGTGCGGCGGGCTGTTCTGCTTGGTGCGCAGAGTGCTGTGATTGCTTTTGGTAAAGATCGAGGAGCAACACGCTATAAATTGGTGGAAGAACTCTTCGACTATGAAAGAGAATTCGGGGTCGCGGCAAAAACCATTATCGGTATGAAAAAAACTTGCTTTACCTTGCCAGGAAGTACGCAAGGGGCTCAGGATTTTGGCACTATCGTCATCCCAACTTATGGAGCGCCCGCTTAAAGCGAATGTTTGCTCTCTTCCCCCAACAAGAGGGATCTGTTGGGGGAAAAATTTAAAATGCTTCCAGAAACAAGGACAGGCTTATGACCACTTTATCCACTGATCCCCAAAATCTAAACCTTACACATTCAGACCATTCTAAAACTTTTGCTTATATGGTCGCGCTTATTCAAGATGAAATTGACGATACAACAGCGGAATATTCCCTGCAAATTCAAGATTCAATTTTTGCGGCTTTGCGTTTGTGTGAACGCGAACCCTTTTTCTTTAATGAAAAAAGAGAAAGGACGTTTAAAACACAAAGTGGTAAAACATGGTATGGGCAAGAAGAGGGAATTTGTATTAAATCAGAAAAGGTTTTAGAGAGCGTCTTTTTAGCAACAAACGATGAAACACCAACAAAATTGTTCTTTAAGCCCTTGGAAGTGTTGCATCAACAATATGGCGCGCATCCTGTACTGGGAACGCCATTCTTTTATACGTACCTTGATCAAAAAATAGGTCTCTTTCCAACACCAGAACATGTGGAAACCGTAAAGCTCTCGTATGCTCCTATTCATATTGCGGATGAACAGCTGAGAGAAGATGATAATCCTTGGTTGCTTCATGCTTTTGATCTTATTAAAGCGCGGGCAAAATATGAATTGTATAAAAATATCCTTAAAGATCCTGAATATGCCGCCGTTTCTTTCAGAGATTTTCAAGAACAGCTTCAAGCTTTGCGTATTGAAACATCGCGTCGAAAAGGTTCTTCAAAAATTCGTCCAATGCGTTTTTAAAAGGCTTTTTTCGAAATCGTTTATGGCGGGCGTTGAAGGTTGGTTTGTCCTTTATGGTTGGATGCGCGTTGGGTGTTGATGGTGAAGCGCTGGTGTTTGGCGTTGGGCTCCACCATTCTTTATGGTCACATTTTGCTCGATAAATGAGACAGCCTGAGGTTGTGTATTATGGTACTTTATGTCCTTAGAGTTTTGTTCTAAGGGCTTTTATGGTTAGTTTTATCAATAAGCCTTGGTGTTTTGAATGGCACTGGGCTCTTTTAGAGATTTTATGAAGGGTTTTAAGGCTCTTTCCCAATCATGGGGATTGGTGACGACGGTTGGTTTTGGTTAGGCGCTGGTGGATGGCGTTGGGCTCCACCATTCTTTATGGTCACATTTTGCTCGATGAATTAAACAACTTGAGGTTGTTTATTTTCTTGCATTTTATGCCTTTAGAGTTTTGTTCTAAGGGCTTTTATAGTTTTTATCAATAAGCCTTGGTGTCTTGAATGGCACTGGGCTCTTCAAAGATTTTATGGGGGCCTTAATGGCTTTTTCCCCCGTCATTGTGGGTGATTGCGGGCAGTTGATTTTGGTTTGGCGCTGGTGGATGGCGTTGGGGTGGCTATTATTGATGGTATCGTTTTTTTGATGCATTAAACAACCTAAGGTTGTTTATTTTCTTAAATTTTATGCCTTTAGAGTTTTGTTCTAAGGGCTTTTGTAGTTTTTTTTATTATTAATAAGCCTTGGTGTCTTGAATGGCACTGGGCTCTTCAAAGATTTTATGGGGGTCTTGATGGCTTTTTTCCCAATCGCTGATTATCGACCCGATGTGGCGGATATCAATGGAATTTTTACTGATGAACTTGTTAATGTGCTTCCAGCTGATGGCTCCTATATTCCTATGCCAAGTTTTGAACCTTTATCAGAGCCTTGTCCGGAGCCAATTTTAGGCGCTCTTGCGGTTAAAACAAAAAATGGTGTTTCTATTATTGCTGGGACAAGAGAAAAAATCTACTTGCTTGATAATACAACAATGAAGTGGAGGGATATTAGCCAAAAAGGAAAATCTTATCTTGCTAATATCGATGCTCCGTGGTCTTTTGCTTTGTTTGGTGATTTGATCATTGCTGTTAATGCCAATGATAGACCACAAGTGATCGATATTAACCATGATAAAACATTTAGAAATTTAGGAGGTAATCCGCCACAAGCGGGGATTGTTCGAATCTGGGGAGATTTCGTTTGTTTGATGAAATTAACCGAAAATCCAAGACGGGTTCATTGGTCTGGATTGAATGATGCTGAATTTTGGACCGTGGGGAAAAAAAGTTGTGATTATCAAGATTTTCCTGATGGCGGATTCGTCCAAGGGGCAACCGAGACAACAAATCCAATTATCTTTATGCGTTCTGCAATCTATGCCGGTTCTTTTATCCCTGGATCAAAGATTATTTTTAGTTTCCAAAAAATCCACGATAAACGAGGCGCTAAAAATGCTGAATCAATCGTTTGTCGGGGCGATTTAGCATTCTTTGCCGATGAGGGCGGTTTTTATCAAATAACAAATGAGGGACAGATTATCCCTATTGGGTTCGAAAAAGTGGATCGAACGATGACAGCAAAATCAAGGAAGGATAATCTGTACACCCTGTCGGCTGCTATCGATGGGGTGTATAATCGTGTTTATTGGATGGTTGATTCTGATGAGAACATTCATAAACGGATCTTGCTCATTTATGATTGGGGATTGCAAAAATGGACAAAAGCTCTCGTCGATATCAAAATGATATTGCCTATTTTCTTAGCCGGAACAACCCTAGAAGGTCTTGATTTTGTGACTAAGAATATTGACGATTTGTCCTTTTCTCTTGATAGTAAAGTGTGGAGAAATGAATCACCTATGCTGGGGGCATTTGATCAACAGGGCAGACTGGGGTCGTTTTCTGGGTGTCCTATGGCTTGTGTCGTGACATCACAAGAAATGGGACAGACAAATGGCATGATAACACGCGTGAAAAATATTATGCCTCAAGTCAATAGTGGAAAGTTTTATTTATCTGTGGGAATGCGCTTTCGACAATCTCTTGAAGAGGAAACTGTTTGGTTGCCAGAAAAACAACCCTCTTATAATACTGGACAAATTCATTGTCGCGCAAGGGCACGGTTTTATCGCTTTAAATTGCGTATTCCTGAAGGGGTGAATTGGACTCATGTCACCGGATTTGATGTGGAATTGACGTCTGCCGGCATGCGATAGGCATGCCCTTTTATAATACCATGCAATAGGCATGCCCTTTTATAATACCATGCGATAGGTTCAAAGCCTCTATTATTAAAGAACAAATGCCCCATAGGCTTCCCAAGCCTTTATAAACAAAGGCACAATGCGATAAGCCGTGTCTTTATAGTATGAAGAACAATGTGGTGCGTTATGTTTCATGCTTTTCTGCAATAAAGGAAAAATAGGCTGCACCATGGTTTCTATAAAGTAGGAATGGCGTATTCCCTATTTCTTGTTACAAGGGATGATGGGGGATTATTTTTTGTTGTGGTGTCTCTCTTCTTCTTTTTGAAAGTTGTGCGGTAAGCACGAATGCGTGAAGTATGCATGGGGATGCGTATTGCTCAAAGAGGGGGTGACAAAGCTAAAAGAGCCCAAATTATGATGCTTGAGAGTCAAGATTTATATTCTGCTCATCTGACAGAGCAGTGGCCATGGGAAAAAATAGCTCCCTATCAAGAGGCACTCAATGCTGCATTGAAAAAATATGCGCAGCGCTTTCCGGATGATGTTTGTCTGGAAAAAATTGCTGAAGAAATCGCTACAGGACAAGCACAATTGTGGCTGGTCTTAAAAAATAAAATCCAATTTAGTGCTTTTGCAATTACCAAAGTTGAAATAACCCATACGGGAAAAAAATGCGTCGTTCTCTCAGATCTTGCGGGAGAGGGAGGGCTGAAATTGGTCAAGTTGATTGATGAAGTCGAAAAATGGGCGCGAACAATCAATGCGGACGAAATGCACATGTTTGGAAGAACTGGATGGGCGAAAAAGCTCGCTCATCACGGATATTCTCGTAATCTTATTCAATATAGAAAGGTTCTGGGTTCATGAGTAGAAAAAAAACACCTCAAGTGCAGACAACAACACAAACAAATGCACCACCCGCTTGGGCCGCTGATATTCTTAAACAAGCCAGTGCTAACGCGCTTGGACTTTATAATAAAGGAATTGGCGGAAACGTTTATCAGGGAGAGAGAGTTGCCGGTCTTAGCGATATGACAAAAAATGCGCTGACCGGTTTACAACAAGCAGCAGGGCTCTACAATAATCCAACGGTAACGCAATGGTTGAATGCACCAACCAACAGCGCTACAAATCTTTCCGGTATGGCTAAGGGAAGCTGGATTGGAAGCAATAGTAAATTTAATACTGCATTGCAAAATGCTTTGAATAAAACTTCTGATGCGATTAATCAATCTATGTCTGGGGCAGGACGTTATGGTTCTGGCGCTCATACTGGTGTGCTGGCCGATGAGTTAGGCGCCTTGGCAACAAATGCTGCGGTACAGCAGTATAATCAAGATATTAATAATATGATGAACGCGAACCAGATGATTGATCGCTCTCAGCAGGATCAGGTTAATGCAGCAAATAGCTATTATCAAGGACAGAGTAATGCGCAAAGCAATGCTTTGAAAGGAGGAATGATTCAAGATATGAATCGTCAAAATGTCTTAGATGCGGAGCGCCAAAAATGGTCAGAAAAAGATAATCAAGATTGGAATCGCTTAGAACGCTTGTTACAGGTAGGAACACAGGCCGCTGGAAATTACGGAACAACTTCAGGAAAATCTACAACAATACCTTCTGTGACAAAAGATCCGTTGCGTGATGCGCAGCAAGTGCTTGGATTGGTCGGAGGAATTTTAGGGCTTTGTGACGTAAGAGCAAAAGAAAATATTATCCCTGTGGGGCAGAAAAAGGGATATCCACTTTATACCTTTAATTATAAAGGAAATCCACAACGTTATCAGGGCGTTATGGCGCAAGATGTGTTGTGTGTGAAGCCTGAAGCTGTTTATGTCAATGCAAAAACAAAGTTATTGCATGTTGATTATGACAAAATAGGTTTGAAAATGGAAAAAGTGAAAATGGAAAAAATACCGGCATCTAAAAATAAAGTTGCGGCTTTCTTTTCTTCATTTTTTGCTCGTTTTCCCTTTTTGAAAAAAGAGTATCTTCTATGAGTTCGATTTATGATTGGTCAATTGTTGCATCAGAAAATGCTTATGCCGATGAAAGTATAAACTGGGCAGAAGGGCAACCGCCAAGCACAGTCAATGATAGTGCTCGCGCTATGATGCAACGCATTAAAGAATATTTGTTGGATAATGGGGGCGGGATTGAAACACAGTTTACTGTCGATGTGGAAAACGAGAGGACATCACTTCGTTTGGCAACAAAGTCTTTTTTTGAGACTTATATGGATGGCATTGTTGTGCGCTTTAAAGCACAAGGCGTCAATAGAGGAAAGACAAATATTTCTTTGAATCAATTACTTCCACGACCAACTTATATGGCAACGCCAGAGGGTATCATGCCTTTAAAAGGGGAGGAAATTCAAAAGGGGGGGCTTTATGAAGTCGTCTATACGCGTGATATTGCCGGAAAAAATGCTGATGGCTGGTTTTTAACCAATCCTACTATAAAACTTCCTGAAATCCCTCCCTTTCCTCCTTTGCCTGAAACTTTTTCTTCTGGATTTATTGGGACTTTTGCTACAGAAAAAATACCCTCTGGATGGTTACTCTGTGATGGTAAAGAATATTCGCGAAGGAACTATGCTAATCTCTTTGCTGTTTTGGGAGAAACATGGGGAAAAGGAGATGGGAGAACAACATTCAATGTTCCCGATTTGCGTGGAATGTTTTTACGGGGGCTCGATAGTGGAAAAGCAATTGATAAAGGACGTCGCTTGGGAAGTCGACAAGAAGAGTCTTTTAAATCTCATACCCATGAAGGAAAAACAGATTCAACAGGTAACCACCAGCATAGTTATCCAATGATTGAAAAGGTAGTTTGGGATATGAATCACGGTGAATATTATAGAAATCTGGCTCAAATTTACAATAAAAATTTGTTGACAGGTCCTGCGGGAGAGCATGAACATAAGGTCTTGTTGCAAAAAACAGGGGGAGATGAAACACGTCCTGTCAATGTGGCGGTGGTTTATGCTGTCAAAGCCTGAGAATGAAAGCTGTGTGAGAGAAAGATAAAAATGCTTGCAAAATGTTTGTTATGAAAAAAGTCTTATAGAATATATTGTGCAGAAAGTTTTGAGGCGCTTTAGAAAAAAAACTCAACTCTCTTTATTCTTTTATTTTTTGTGCTGCCTTTGTTGGATGCCTAAAGGTGAGTTTACCTATTGTTCTTTAGAGGATCAAGACAGTGATTATTAAAGGTAGGGAAAGAACAAAAAAATTTCTTTATTCATGGCGTTTTTTGCTGAGGAATAAAGATTTTATCCCAAATACCTCTCTCTTGTGGTATCGTGATCCATTGTTTCAAGTGCTGGGTTTAAACCGCTGCTGTGCGATGACAAAAAGCCCCTAGATAATTTTATCCTATTATAGCGTAAAGTACCGTCATTAAAACACTATTATTGAAGGTGGTGATATCAGTAAGATAGCTTAAAGTATTTAATACATTAGCAACTGTTCTGGGGAGGATTTGCTTGGTTAAGTATTATGCAAGTGAATCATATAAATAATGAGCAGATATGGAGCTCCTTCAGAGGAGTTGGATTGTTTACAAACCGATGTGGGGCTAAAACCTTTGTCCTTTGAGGGTGGTGGGAAGAGGTCAACGGATATGTTTATTTAAAGTGAGAAAAGGCAAAATGAAGCACTCCCTTTTTTGGCAAAGCATGTAGGAAAAAAGGCTCCTCTTTGCTTTCAAAATGGGTGTACTGTTGGCTAGAAGCAGCAGGTTGGTGATGCGTTGTAACGTATGGTGAGGCATTGAACTCTCTGAGATGGCATTTTGTGCTTATCAGGAAACTTCTTGAAACAGGATGAGAGTGATACGAGAAAATCTGTAAGACAATAGTTTGTTCCGTTGTGTTGTAAAATACCATTGTTTGAGATGCGGTTAAAATTTTATGCATAGGGTGTTTTTCGTCTGTGAGTATTCCTAAAGCAGTGTTTTTTTGTAGAGTAACTCTAAATAGGGACGCATTACAAAGAGGCATTTGAAGGGGAAAGCCAAGTTAAATCTGTTAGATAAGAAGCCAGATTGTTTACAAACCATTGTTTATTGATTGGCATTATTTAAAGACCGGTGTGGGCGTTGTCATTTTGGGAAAGGTTGATACAGCATGCAAGGTGATCAAACATTTTTCTTTGATTATCAGGTGATAAAGTCAACATTTTAGGTGGAAAATAGAGTATAATCTAAAAAAATACCTTGTAAAAATTTTCGATGAGGAAATTTTTTTTAAAGCCTTTCATATGGTTGTCTGAGGTTGTCTGAGGTTGTCTGAGGTTGTCTGAGGTTGTCTGAGGTTGTCTGAGGTTGTCTGAGGTTGTCTGAGGTTGTC